>CACPHA010000066.1 GCA_902633655.1 Paracoccaceae bacterium | reverse complement strand
CAGCATTGGAATCCGTACGAAACGGAGAAGCTGAAGTTTGCGTCTCATGTGGAAATACAGGTGCTTTGATGGCCCTAAGTATGCTTCGTCTTCGTAAACTGCAGGAGGTGGATCGTCCAGCTATTGCAGTTCTCTGGCCGGCGCGCAGCAAGACAGGCTTTAACGTAATGCTTGATGTGGGTGCCGATATCAAAGCTGATGCCAAAGACCTTTTGCAATATGCCTTAATGGGCGTGTCATATGCTCGTAACGGACTTGAAGTAGGAATTCCACGCGTTGGACTGTTGAACGTTGGTACCGAAGACCATAAAGGGCGCCCGGAACTTCATGAAGCCTATGCCTTGATAGCCAATTATGAAGATCGCGGCGATTACAATTTTGTTGGTTTTGTAGAGGGTGGCGATATTCCCGGCAATAAGGCTGATGTAATTGTTACTGATGGGTTTTCAGGTAATGTAGCTATAAAAACTGGCGAAGGCACAGCTTCGCTGATTGGAGATCTGTTGAAACAGGCATTCGAATATTCCCCGCTATCACGTTTGGCTCAATTGCTTGCGGTAACTTCATTGCAGCGGTTGCGCAAACGAATTGATCCCCGCCGGGTGAACGGAGGTGTTTTTCTGGGACTAAACGGTATAGTTGTAAAGTCACATGGGTCTGCGGATGAAACGGGTGTTAGTGCTGCAATCAAACTCTCTGTCCGTCTCGCCAAGTCAAGATTCTCGCAAAAAGTAGCTGCACGGGTTGCTTCGGTTAACTCTGTAAAGCACGATAGTCCTAACAATTACGGTATGAAGAACGGGATAAAATGATAACACGGGCAGTGGTAAAAGGTGTAGGGCACTACCTTCCGAAGAGAATTGTTGCAAATAAAGAATTTGAAGCGACATTAGAAACGACGGATGAGTGGATTTATTCGAGGTCTGGGATTAAGCAACGTCATTTAGCTGCTGACGGGGAAACAACTTCAGATATGGCGGTTTTAGCCGCTAAGGCAGCTTTAGAAGATGCAAAGATGCATGCCGAGGACATTGATGCAATTATTGTAGCCACATCTACCGCAGACCTTACGTTTCCATCAGCCGCTACGATGGTTCAAACAGGACTGAATATAAAAAGAGCATTCGCCTACGATTTACAAGCGGTCTGTGCAGGTTTTGTATTTGCCCTTTCATCCGCAAACGCGCACATTCTTGCAGGTCAAGCTAAGAGGGTTCTTGTAATTGGCGCTGAAACCTTTAGTCGACTAATGGATTGGGAAGACCGTTCTACATGCGTTTTATTTGGCGATGGAGCTGGAGCATTAATACTGGAAGCCAGGGAAGGCAGTGGGTCTTCCCAAGATCGCGGGATACTTTCCGTTGATCTCAATTCGGACGGACGTTATAAAGACATATTATATGTAGACGGCGGTGTTTCTACAGGCAAAACTGGCTTTTTGAGAATGGAAGGCAAAGAAGTGTTCCGCCATGCGGTTGAAAAACTCTCTGAGACCTCGAAAATCGCGTTGGCGCGAGCGGAGGTTTCCACTGATCAAATCGACTGGGTTGTTCCTCATCAAGCCAATATCAGGATAATAAACGGCACAGCGCGTAAAATGGGTATTGCTTCGGAAAAAATTGTAAGCACGGTTCAGGATCATGGTAATACCTCTGCGGCATCGATACCGCTTGCTCTTTCTGTTGCTAGATCCAAAGGTAAGATTAAAGTAAATGACCTTCTCATCACCAAAGCTATAGGCGGTGGCTTAGCTTGGGGTGCTATAGTCATGCGATGGTGATCAATTCCCTGTAGTAAAAGGTAAGAAAATCTAAAATACATTTGACATTAAAGTTCATTGATATTGACTCGTAAATTACCGTGGTTCTAATATTGACTAAAATCAAGGGAACGCATTATGAGCTATAAAACATTAACGCGCATGGATTTGAGCGAAGCAGTATTCAAAGAAGTTGGCCTTTCGAGAAACGAAAGTTCAGATCTCGTTGAGTCTGTTTTAGAATTAATGTCCTCAGCACTTGTAAAAGGCGAGCAAGTAAAGATTTCTTCCTTCGGAACCTTCAGTGTGAGAGAAAAAAATGCTCGTGTAGGAAGAAACCCAAAAACTGGCGAAGAAGTACCCATAACACCGCGACGAGTCTTGACCTTTCGCCCATCACATCTCATGAAAGAACAAGTTGCTACCGGAAAAAAATCTTGAGGTGACTTTTGAAAAAATCTGCTGACGCATTCCGCACCATTAGCGAGGTCGCAGACTGGCTAGATACTCCAGCCCATGTACTAAGATTTTGGGAAAGTAAATTTCCGCAAATTAAACCCGTTAAACGCGCAGGAGGACGTCGATACTATCGTCCGAAAGATATGCTTTTGATCGGCGGCATTAAAAAGCTCCTCCATAAAGACGGCCTTACTATAAAGGGAGCAAAAAAGGTTTTAAGCGACCATGGTCAAAAGCATGTATGTTTACTATCCCAGCCTTTAAATGCAGATATGGAGAAAGAACTCGAGCTGAATGAGAGAAAGATCGCCAAAGTGAAAACTCACAAAGCACAACCAAAAGCAGGATGGAAACCAGTAGGTTTAAAAGGCATTGCGACCAACTTGGATAGCCTTGAAATTGTCGAATATCCTGAAGTTACACACGAAACCTTATCCAATTTTACCAAAATAAGCGATAAACTTGAAGAAGCCGTTCTATTGGCTGGAGATAAAGATGCACACAATCATGAAAAACAGGGCGTAAAACAACAAGCAAAAGGTTTATCTGATAAAGAAGTTTTCGAAAAATTCGCATCTTCTATTGATCCAGATCAAGCTTCGCTCAAATTTTGGGACGAAGATGGATCCAATGCTAGTGAAGAACCTCAATATCTACCCGAAAATAGAAAAACGAGTAATGCCGGAGGCGATACCTCTGAGCTAGAGGACGAAATAGAATTATTTCCTAACGTTATCGTGACGGCGAACCAGTTCTCCATCCTTGACCATTTAACCAAAGTTCAAAAATTGAGCGCAACCCAAGAAAGACATTTACGGCCCTTATTGTCTAAGTTAGAAAAGACAATCCATCAAAGGCAGCGCAGAACCAGAAGATAACCTTTCCAAATCTACATTTTGATCTTGCTCATTGTTTAAAATTAAGCCAATTACTTCTAAAATTTCGGGCTATAGCGCAGCCTGGTAGCGCGTCCGTCTGGGGGACGGGAGGTCGCAGGTTCGAGTCCTGCTAGCCCGACCAATATATACAGCTTGCGTGCGAAACTTTGTGCAACGGAGGCGTTCTGCATGAGGGTGCGTGAATTTGCAGATGAAGAACTTATCCGAAGGCGTTCTTTCTGACCGTCAAATTCGTCAAATGCTTGATGCTGGGTCAATATTATCAGAAAAACCGATCGAAAACGGTCAAATCCAGCCCGCTTCACTTGACCTCAGATTAGGTGCCAAAGCTTTTCGCGTGCGAGCCTCTTTCCTTTCAGGCAAATCAGCAAAAGTGTCAGAGCGTTTGGCTGCGTTTACGATGCATGAAATGGATTTGACTGCAGGTGCCGTATTAGAAAAAGGCTGCGTTTATGTTGTTCCACTACTCGAAGCGCTTTTTTTACCGGACTTCATCTATGGTGCAGCTTCTGCGAAATCATCTATCGGGCGGCTGGACCTTTTAACCCGTATTATTACTGACCACGGAGAAGAGTTTGATCGGATCCCTGCCGGCTACACGGGCCAACTTTATGTCGAAATTTGTCCACGTTCATTTTCTGTGGTAGTTGGCATTGGACAAATGCTAAATCAGATTATTTTTCGCGTTGGAAAGACCGTATATACGGATGCCGAACTTAAAAAGCTTCACGAAGAAAATCAGATTGTTTCAGGCAAGCCCATTATCTCGGACGGATTAGGTTTTTCCGTAGATCTGAAACCGATCAAAGGCGATTTAGTTGGATATCGTGCTAAACCACACACAGGCGTAATAGATCTCAAAAAACTTAATTTTTACGAACCATCGGATTATTGGGAAGAAATTAGAACGACAAAGAGCCAGATTGTTTTGGATCCTGGCGCTTTTTATATTCTAGTCAGCCGTGAGTCTATCGTTATTCCGCCAAATTGTGCCGCCGAGATGGTCCCTTACCTTGCAATGGTTGGTGAATTTAGGGTACATTACGCGGGTTTTTTTGACCCAGGATTTGGGCATTCAGTCGCAGGATTGGGCTCTCGGGGTGTGTTGGAAGTGAGATGCCACGAAGCCCCGTTCATCTTAGAGCATGGCCAGGTTGTGGGAAAGTTACTCTACGAGCGTATGAGCGAAGTGCCCAAACAACTCTATGGAAAAGAGATTGCATCAAACTATCAGGGACAGAGGCTGAAGCTTTCAAAGCATTTCAAAAACAGTTAATCAAAAATTACTGTGGGAGGATTGAAAAAAGAATTTTACATTTAAATAATGGTCATAAATCGTTAAAAACGTGACCTATCGATTAATCTTCGAACAATTCGCTTTGTCCTTTATCACTTTCTTCGAGTTCATCAAAGGCATCCGCAGCCATCGGCTCTACGGCAGGCTGGCTTTCCAAAAGGCCTGCCGCACGAAGTTCTTTCAGACCGGGAAGATCGCGGGCACTTTCAAGACCAAAGTGGTCAAGAAAATTCTGGGTTACAACGAAGGTCACTGGCCGACCTGGCGTCATTTTTCTCCGGCCAAACCTAATCCATTCCAGCTCAATGAGCTGATCAATCGTACCGCGTGAAACACTTACCCCCCGAATTTCCTCAATTTCAGCGCGCGTTACTGGCTGATGATAAGCAACTATGGCAAGCGTTTCAATTGCAGCGCGACTAAGTTTGCGAGTTTCAACCATTTCCTTTTGCATTAAAAAACCAAGATCCGGTGCGGTACGGATTGTCCATGAATTACCTACCTTGGTAACATGTACTCCACGTCCCTCATAACGCTTACGCAGATAAACCAGCGCTTCGGCCGCATCGCATCCATGGGGCATACGATCGTTCAATGCCTTTACAGTGATCGGCTCCGAAGTTGCAAAGAGGATCGCCTCCACCATACGTTCCTGTTCATGCATTGGGGGCGCTTTAAAGAGGCTTTCTTCGACACTCCCTTGGTCCACATCGTGCATTGTCATCCTAAAGTCTTTCCCTTTAACTCGATTCGTCCAAACGGATCCTGCTGACGTATCTCTACGAAGCCAGTTTTTGCAAGTTCGAGAGATGCTGCGAAATGTGCAGCCGTTGCCGCGCGCCTACGTTTAGGATCTAAACGCCACTCCCTCGGAATATAACTTGAAAGGTCGGTCCATTCCCCAGTAAAACCGATCAAATTGCGTAGTTTTTCCAGCGCTTCTTCCATTGTAAAGACATTCTGGCGGTCCATGGTATAGGGGCGGAATTCATCTCGCGTACGAACGCGACTATAACCCTGCATTAGATCCAACAGAGTTGCAGTGTAATTTATCTGCCGAACCAATTCATATTTTTCTGGAAAACCTCTGCCAAAAAAATTCCGACCTTTCTGATCACGTGCCATAAGTTGCGCAGCCGCATTTCGTATTGCTTGCAGACGCTCAAGTTGAAATGCCAAGTGTGCTGCAAGTTCTTCCGCGCTCGGTCCTTCATCCGTAACATCAGATGGCAACAGTAAACGGCTTTTCAAAAACGCGAGCCATGCCGCCATTACCAGGTAATCCGCCGCCATTTCGATACGGAGCTCTTTCGCCTTTTCGATGAAAGCTAAATACTGCTGAGCCAGATCCAAAACAGAAATCTTCAGAAGATCGACCTTTTGAGAGCGGCTTAAGCTTAAAAGTAAATCTAAAGGGCCCTCAAAACCATCCACATCCACGACCAGTGCCTCAACCTTAAAAGAGTCGGCCAAGTCAAGGGATTCTGTGAAAGTGGATTGAGTCTCTGTCATTCTAAATCAGCTTAGCGCGGTAATCCCAAGCTGCGCTTTGAGATGAGATAAGTCAACCTCCCAGTCGGCAAGTTGACTGTGTAGATTTATGACCTTACCTGCACGAATTTCACCTTCGCCCGAAAGATACCCAGCTCCTTTAGCAATCTGTTCCATTTCTCCTAGCTTTCCATTGCAGTGGAGCACAACATCACATCCAGCCTGGATTACAGTACTTGCTCTCTGGCACATGCTTCCTGAAAGCGCCTTCATAGACACGTCATCGCTTATTAATAAACCATCAAAGCCTAAATCAGAGCGAATGACATCATTAATTTTTGAGGAAATTGTGCCGGGTAGTACGTCAATAGCCTCGTAAATTACATGCGCTGTCATCCCCATTGGCAAGTGATTAAGTTTTTTAAAGGGCAGAAAATCTATTTCATCCAAAATTTCTCGCGAAGCTTTGGTGTTGGGGGGACTTTCATGGCTGTCAACCTGTGCTAACCCATGTCCAGGAATATGTTTCATCACAGGTATTGCCCCACCATATAAAAGACCGTTGGCAGCTGCCAGTGCCATTTCTGCCACGACTTTTGCATTTGATCCAAAGCAGCGGTTTCTAAGAAACGCATGTGTTTCCGGCCTGGCTACATCAGCTGACGGAATACAATTAACGGTGATTCCAAAGCTTCTCAACTCTTGAGCAATTAATGCATAGCGAGAGAAAATGACATTCTTTGCTTTGTTTCCAGCCAATTTAACGTGATCAAACGGCGTGGGCCATTCGGTGACCATTGGGGCACGTATACGCTGAACACGACCACCCTCCTGATCAATAAAGATTGGAGCATATGAAGCAACTGTTGCGCGCAAATCATCACATAAAATGGAAAGCTGAAGTCTACTTTCGATATTTCTTGAAAATAGGATAAAGCCAAAAGGATCTGTCTCTTTGAAGAACGCACGTTCCTCTTGGAGCAAACTGGTTGAGGCGCACCCAAAGATATAGGCACCTCGCCCATGCCCATGTGTCTGCATCACCGCACAGTCACGGGTATGCAGTCTGAATTATTGGCCACCAGAAAAGCGCAAAATCGTCGAGCATCATTGAGATCAATAAATCCATCGGCTCTAAGACGGTAAAAAGTGCGCCCGCCCCGGTCAGCCCGTTGGATCACTCTTGCACGATCCGATAAAACGCTTGGGAACTTTTTGCTCAACCTGACCCATTCTGTTCTGGCAACAGTCTCACTGGCGAACGCTCCAAGCTGCACAAGCGCTGTACCTTCCGGTAAATCTTCAGGTGCAATTTCTCGCACACCTGCTATGTCATTCGTTGCTTCGAGCCTTTTGATACTGGTCGGACGTTGCCTAGGGCGTAAAGATACCATCAAATCGCCCGAAAAGGCAGGCACGACTTCAAGTTGACTATTAATAGCTTCGCGCAAAGCATCCTCCACCTGAGCATTTTCAAGTCTAATGCCTTCCGTTTCTAGAGACGTTGCTTCTTTCACAATTTCATCCGCGAGAGCATTCATATCAAGTTTTCCAGTTAAAAAATCTGACTCCATTACCATTTCATTTGACTGTGCTTGCAATTCTTTAGACGTTAGGTCATCCGCCATCAAATTGACTGGTCGGGGTGCAAGCTTAACTTGATCAGGATCCACCACTCTACCTTCCTCTGCAACCACATTCACTGAGAGACCTTGATTTAGCGCCGATGTCCCTCCGGGATCTTCTGGCGCAATACGCATTGGACTTTTAGAGGCTGCAATTACTGGAACACCAGATACGTCTCGCATTATTAGCGTATAGGCCCATATACCTATACCAATTGCCAAAGAGAGACTGAGAACAGCGCCCATAATCTGAGCCATCAGCGCAATTCCTGTTCGTTTGGAATATACCTCTTGGTGAGACATCTCCTGTGTCTCATATCGGTTTGTCATATTGCCCTCCGCTTGTGACCAGATATCCAGGTCTCACGGTTTCTTGCCTCATACCTGCGTGCTATGCGCCTTAACTAACGCATTTCTTCCGCAGGACGTACGCCAAGAATACCAAGACCCGCAGAAATAACAATACAAACAGACCTAACTAGTGCGATTTTTGCCTGTGATGTACCAAGGTGGCCTTCTTGAACGAAACGAAGAGAGGTAACAACGTTGCCCTTGTTCCAGAGTGCATGTAACTCACTGGCGAGTTCATAAAGGTAAAATGCAATCCTGTGAGGTTCATTCGTTCGTGCAGAAATCTCCACAAGCCTTGGCCATTCAGCTAGCTTTTTCACGACTGCTAATTCTGAACCATGGTTGAGATGACGCAAATCCGCAGCTGAAAGTGCCCCGTCAGAAACATCAATTCCCTTTTCACTGGCGCGGCGCAGCACACTGCACCCGCGCGCATGAGCATATTGGACATAATAGACAGGATTTTCACGAGATTGCTCCAGAACCTTGTCAAAATCAAATTCAAGCGTTGCATCATTTTTACGGGTCAACATCATAAATCGGGTAACATCTACACCAACCTGCTCCACCATTTCCCGAAGCGTAACAAAAGTTCCTGCCCGCTTGGACATTTTGAAGGGCTCACCATTCTTATAAAGCTTTACAAGCTGCATAAGTTTGACTTCGAGTTGTACTTTGCCTCCTGAAAGTGCAGAGACTGCTGCTTTCATCCGTTTGACATATCCACCATGATCAGCCCCGAGTATGTCGATCAAAAAATCAAAACCTCTTTTTACCTTGTCATCATGATATGCTATATCTGGAGTGAAATAAGTCCAACTGCCATCGGATTTCATGACAGGGCGATCCACATCGTCACCGTGTTCGGTTGATTTGAAAAGTGTTTGCTTGCGTGGCTCCCAATCTTCCGGTTTTTTGCCTTTGGGAGGATCCAGGATCCCTTCATATATCAGTCCTTGTTCTCTTAATTTTAGGATCGTTTGCTCGATACGGCCCGTTCCAAAAAGTGATTTTTCACTGAAAAATGCATCCATTTCAACACCAAGAAGAGTAAGATCACTGCGTATATGATCCATCATCATATCAGTTGCAAATTTGCGAATCTTTGCAAGCCAGAAGTCCTCTTCTTTACCGATGAATGAAGCACCAACTTGATCCTTTAGAGCTTGACCAACCAGAATGAGGTAATCACCAGGGTATGTGCCCTCTTCAAAAGCAACCTTCTGACCGTGCGCCTCAAGATACCGTAAATAAACGGAACGTGCCAAAACATCCACTTGTGCCCCACCATCGTTGATATAGTACTCCCGAGTGACTTTGTATCCTACAAAAGATAGCAACCCCGCCAATGCATCACCAAAAACTGCACCTCTCGTATGACCAACGTGTAAAGGACCAGTAGGGTTAGCACTGACATACTCAATATTAACGCTTTTGCCGGTTCCTATCGAGGATCTGCCAAAATCCTCACCCTTTTTTAGTATATCTACGACTAAACCACGCCAAACATCCGCAGATAGACGAAGATTTAAAAATCCAGGTCCCGCTACATCAACTACAGATATTCTTGCATCAGCCGAAAGATGCAAAGAGAGCTTTTCCGCAATTTCCCGCGGTTTTTTTCCCGTAGGTTTAGCCAATAGCATAGCAGCGTTCGTAGCCATTTCCCCGTGTAGCGGATCACGCGGTGGCTCAACCGTAACGTTGGTAAAATCCAGACCCGGACATAAGTCACCTGATTTTACCATCTTCTCCAATGCTTCAAGCAAAAGAATGCGGATATCTGTAAAAAGATTCATGAGTTTCATTCCCAAATTCGCGGTCGGTTTAGCATGCCCCTATGTGAGGTCAATCTATGATTACTCCACCATTGTGGACTTTCATAGCGAGGAAGTAACCGTTGGCGATGTGGAGCGACCTTAGGATCCGGTAATTAAATCGTATTGTTGTATTGCAAACCGATCTGTCATTCCAGAGATGTAATCCGCTACTAGTCGCGCCAGAGCGTCCTCACTAGTTGTCTCAATGACATCAGCAAGCCAAGCTCCAGGTAGTTTGTTTGGCTCTGCTAAATAATGAGGGAAAAGTACGTTAATTGCTTCAGTCACTTCCTTGCGCATTTTTACAACTCTCGGAGCGCGATACATCCGAATAAAAAGAAAAGCCCGAATTTCTTTCAAATCCCTCCAAAGTGATTGAGAAAACTGGATTACAGGTCTCCCAGCCCAACGGATATCTTTAACATTGGTTGGTACTAACTCGATCAGATTTCTTCGACTTTGTTTTATAACATCTTCAACCAAAACTCCAAAGAATCTCCTTAAACCTTCGTGACTCCGTCTCTCAGTTTCAAGCGATATATATTTGCTATCCACCGACTGGAAGCAAGTATTTAGAATGGGAAGCTCGACCAACTCATCAATTGAAAATAGCCCTGCCCTCAAACCGTCCTGAAGGTCATGGCTATTGTAAGCAATGTCATCGGCAAGTGCCGCTACTTGGGCCTCTGCGCTGGCGTGGCTGTTGAGTTCTAGATTGTGTAGGTTGTTATACTCAGCTAAGGCATAAGGAAGTTTCCCCAACACCGGTCCGTTATGTTTTGCAATTCCCTCAAGCGTTTCCCAAGTAAGGTTCAAACCGTTGAAATCCGCATAATGGCGCTCTAGACATGTAACTATTCTTACAGCTTGAGCATTATGATCAAACCCTCCGTACGGCCTCATCAAGGAATTTAACGCTTCTTCACCCGTATGTCCAAATGGTGGATGACCAAGATCATGTGCCAGGGCGACAGCCTCTGTCAGTTCTGAATTCAAGCCCAAGACACCAGCTACCGTGCGCGCAACTTGCGCAACCTCAATCGAGTGGGTTAAGCGAGTTCGAAAATAATCGCCTTCATGTTCCAAAAAAACCTGCGTCTTATGTTTTAGTCGACGAAAGGCACTAGCATGAATAATTCTGTCCCTATCACGATGAAAGGGAGAGCGAAAGGCACTTTCTTCCTCAGCGAATAGACGCCCTCGGCTAAAGCATGGGTCAGAAGAATATGGGCTGAGCATAAAGCACCTTTCTTGTTATCTCGTCCAAAAGCCTTTATATCCTGAATTGTAACAATAATGAAACGGCTGGAAAAGAAAGATGAATATACCCCCGACCGTAACTGACCGCGCATTTGCAAGACTATCCGAAATTGGCGCAGCGGAAAGTGGTAAAGCACTGCGCATCGCTGTTGCAGGCGGCGGATGCTCCGGGTTTCAGTACGATATAGAACTAGACACAAGATCTGAGGGCGATTTGGTTTTAGAAGGGCAAGGTGAGAGTGTCCTTGTGGACAGCTCTTCGCTACCCTTTCTTTATAACGCAATTATCGATTTTTCCGAAGAGTTAATTGGAGCACGATTTGTGATTGATAATCCAAATGCGACAAGTTCTTGTGGTTGCGGAACGAGCTTTTCGTTGTAATTAAACTTCGCTTATTAGTTTTAAGTCCAGCCACTTTACGGCAAGAAACGGTATTTTTATGAAAGTTGCTACATTTAACATAAATGGTATAAAGGCGCGCTCCGAAGCTCTTAGTGTTTGGTTGGACGAAGCTCAACCCGATGTAGCGTTATTGCAAGAAATAAAATCGGTTGATCAGGCTTTTCCTAAGGAGACTTTTGAAGATCGCGGATATAATGTGGCCACGCACGGACAAAAGTCATTTAACGGGGTGGCAATCTTGTCAAAACTGCCAATCGAAAACTTTTCCACTGGTCTGGCTGGAGATGACACAGATGATCAGGCTCGCTGGATTGAAGCCACTGTAGTCGGTAAACAGGCGGTACACATCTGTGGACTTTATTTGCCGAATGGCAACCCAGCTCCAGGCCCAAAATATGCCTATAAACTTAAATGGATGGAACGGCTATATGAGCGTGCCAAAGAGCTAATTGCGTCTGAAATACCAGCACTCATGGCCGGTGATTATAATATCATTCCGCAAAAAGAAGACGCCGCTTCTCCTACAAATTGGACAAAAGACGCATTATTTTTGCCAAAGAGCCGCGAAGCATTTCGCAAAATCATGGGATTGGGTTTTACAGATGCGTTTCGAGTTTATCAATCCGCGCCGGGACATTACAGCTTTTGGGATTATCAGGCTGGAGCTTGGAACCGTAATGACGGCATCAGGATTGACCACATCTTAATGACCCCATCCTGCGCAGATTTAATGTTGGAATGCCATATTGACAAACATATGAGAGATCGTGATAGGCCCTCGGATCACGTACCTATATGGGTAAGGTTAGATAATTGATTTAATTGACAATTTCCGTTCAACATAACATATGAAAACTTATGAAAATAAAGTCAATCAGGAAGCGTTACATCATGGCCGTATATCCAATCGAATCGTTGCGCCATTTGTCGGGGAGCAAAGTTAGAGGCAGCACGCATGGCACTCTGTGCAGCCCAACGCAAGGGCGGGAAAGATAGATGGTACTTCCATGCATTCTTCTGTGCCTCAGCAACAATACGACGCACGCGAGGCAGACGTTTGGCCTGATAATTCAAAAGACCCGTTTCCGTATTCTCTGATACAGAGAGCGATTGTGCAAGTACCCAGGCGTCTTCAATGGCGAGATTTGCCCCCTGCGCCATAAATGGAAGAGTTGGATGCGCCGCATCACCCAAAAGAACAACATTTCCCTTTGACCAAATATTTGCAACTGGATGACGAAAAAGTCCCCAAATATGAGGGTCCTTCACTTTGGCCAATAGATCAGATATTTCCCCTTTAAAACTCGCAAAAATTGCTTTCAGGTCATCCGCTTTACCCTTCTCAGACCAGCATTCTTTAATCCAAACATCACGTTCTTCCACCATGACGAGGTTGATCAGTTTACTACCTCGAAGCGGGTAGCTCACCACATGCTTCTTAGGGCCCATGTAAATTCGCGCTACATCCGGATGAATTCCCGGACTTGGAACTAGGCTCCGCCAGGCAACATGGCGAGTAAAAACTGGGGCAGAAATCCCAACTACCGTCTGCCTACCGATGGAATGAACCCCATCAGCGCATACCAAAAGATCGGCTTTTCTATGTGCTTTGGTGGTAACGAACTCGGGTTTCTTGCTTGATGCGATTGAAAGCAGCTTCTCGCCTAGATTA
>CACPHA010000065.1 GCA_902633655.1 Paracoccaceae bacterium | reverse complement strand
CATAAATGGCGCTTGCTACAATTTCACGACAACAGACAAGTGTGCCCCCAAGTACAGGCATCATCCAAGTATGGTTCCAACCATTACAGTGAAACAACGGAACAATTGTCATGAAAACTGGGTTAAGCGTCATTTGCCAACTGATAACGGTTCCCATCGTCATCAAGTACGAGCCGCGGTGATGGCTAACTACACCTTTGGGGCGGCCTGTTGTGCCGGATGTATAGTTTAAAGCAAGGCTTTCCCATTCATCCTTGGGCATAATCCAGTCAAAAGTCGGATTTCCAGTTTCAAGAAGTTTTTCATATGTAAGGTATTTGCCACTTGGCGGATATCCGGCTGCATCATCAGGTACTTCGATAATTATCGGCGCATCACCTTCCATAGCAGCGCAGGCAGTTTCGGCTAGCTCGAGGAACTGCGTATCCGTAAGAACTACTTTAGCTTCACCGTGATCAAGGATGTACGCTACGGTACTTACGTCAAGGCGCACATTTACAGTGTTTAGAACGGCTCCACATGCGGGCACGCCAAAATGTGCCTCAGCCTGCGCAGGAAGGTTGGGTATAAGCGTAGCAACCACTTCACCTGATTTTACTCCGACTTTATGGAGAGCGGATGCCAGCCGAGTACACCTCTCATAGTATTCGGCATAAGTTTTGCGATGTGTGCCGTAGACTACAGCTGTCCGATTAGAAAATACAGTTGAGGCCCGCCGCAGGTGTGATAAGGGCGTGAGAGGGACATAATTAGCTGCATTTTTTTCAAGGCCTGTTTCATCTTGCAACCACCCCATTTCTTTCTCCCAAATAATCCAAGTAAGGTTTCCTATTTGAATTAGAATAGAACCTATCAAGGTGGGAAAGAAAACCCCAATGCGGGAAAACCTTTCAATTAATCGCCACTCAGCGATTTTAACTTCTCGGGCAAGAGGGCAGTCATCGGGAATAACTATAGCCAAATTGTTAAAAATTTTTGAGCCTATGAGCATTTAGCTCTTTTTAGCGTTACGGGAGCTAGGAAACGTAAAATATTTCCGACTAATTTCGTCTATTACGTTGGGCAGCTTTGCCCAAATTAGATTTGGAGTATGTTTCTGCGAATTATTCTACTCGCTATTACATATCGTCTTTTACCGCTGATATCGGTGTCTTGGCCATTAGAAAGCTTTTGGCGGTTGTTTACCATGCCTCCAATTAAACTTTGATCATTAATAAAAATACTTTAAGCATCATTTCCAAAAATTATTGATAGATTTGTATTTTTGAAAAATTTTTCAAGAGGCTCTCGACACTAGCGATGCGCTTTCTAAGTGACTTTCTCTACATTGGCAAAACGACCATAAAAACTGTGCCCTTTTTCACTCATCTCGCGTAGAAGGTTGGGACAGGAAAACCGATCGCCGTAAGCGGATTGAAGTTCATCGCAACGTTTTGCGGCGTATGGCGAACCAAGAATGTCGATCCAACTTATTGGGCCACCTGACCAAGGGGCAAAACCCCAGCCAAGGATGGCTCCTACATCACCTTCACGGACATCCATCAATACGCCTTCCTCCAAAGCGCGTACAGCTTCGAGCGCCTGAGCAAACATTAAGCGATGCTGTACTTCGGTCAGCTGTGGTTGCTCTTCCATCTGCGGATATCGGTCATGCAAACCTCGCCAATATCCAAGCCTTTTACCAGCCTCGTCATAGCTGAAAAACCCAGCTTTCGCCTTACGTCCAATCCGCCCCTGACCTTCCAGCCAGAACAGAACATTATCCACAGCACTATCGGGGTAGGCATTTCCCATCGCTGTCTTGGTCGCTCTGGCGATTTTGGCACCAAGATCGATTGATGTTTCATCGACAAGCTGCAAAGGGCCTACTGGAAAGCCGAGCATACGCGCGGCATTATCAACAAGCGCCGGTGCAACGCCTTCAGATACCATTCGGATACCCTCGTTAATGTAAGGAATGATGCAGCGATTGGCGTAAAAAAAACGGGCATCGTTAACGACGATGGGCGTTTTACTAATTTGACGTACGTAGTCAAGGGCTTTCGCGACCGCGTGGTCGCCGGTTTTCTTGCCTTTGATGATTTCCACTAGCTTCATGCGTTCTACCGGTGAAAAGAAGTGAATGCCGATAAACTGCTCAGGACGTAGACTTGATTTCGCAAGCTCGCTGATGGGCAATGTTGATGTGTTAGAGGCAAAAATGCAATTTTTTGGTATCACTGCTTCAACCGCTTTGGTTACATTGGACTTTACTTCTGGATCTTCAAACACAGCTTCAATGATCAGATCTGCATCTCTAAGCAGATCTAAATCGCTAGTTGCGTTGATTTTAGAAAGAGTTTCTTTTTTCTTTTCAGCCGTAGATTTCCCTCGTTTTATGCTTGTGTCTATGTAGGTCTCGCCATAAGATTTACCCTTATCTGCGGCTTCTCGGGTTTGATCCACTAAGACAACATCAATACCTGCCTGAGCTGAGACAAGTGCAATACCGGCCCCCATCATACCTGCGCCAATGACACCAACCTTCCTCACTCTTTGATCTGCTACATCCGCTGGGCGAACGGCACCTTTTTCAAGAGCTTGTTTGTTAAGAAACAGGCTCCTGATCATGGCCGAAGATGAAGGGTCCATAATTATATTGGTAAACCACCGCGCCTCAATCCTCAGTGCTGTATCAAATGGTACTTGTGCCCCTTCATAGACGGCGCTTAAAAGAGCTTTAGCGGCGGGGAAGGCTCCAAAAGTTTTTCCGTGTACCATTGCAGATGCACCAACAAACGTTAGGAAGCCTGAAGGATGATAAGGGGTGCCGCCGGGCATTTTATAGCCTTTGGCATCCCATATTTTGACCAGGTCTGAAGCGCTTGCAGAAAGAACCCAAGCCCGCGCTTCTTTCATAGGTTCAGAGCTTACTTCATCAATAAGCCCTGCAGATTTTGCCTTGGTCGGCGTTATTAATTTGCCTTCAAGTAGGTATTGTGAAGCTCCCATTGCACCAAGTTTGCGCACGAGTCTTGTCGTTCCGCCTGCACCTGGGAAAAGGCCCACCAAGATTTCGGGGAATCCGATTTTCGCTTTAGGGTTTTCCGCTGCAAAAATACGATGGGTTGCCAGCGGAAGCTCAAGTCCGATGCCCATAGCAGTGCCGGGTAGAACCGTTGCGATTGGCTTCCCGCCCTTATTAGTTTTGGGATCCATACCGGCGCGTTCAATTTTGCGCAGTGCGTTGTGCATCATCATAATCCCTTCAAAAACACCTTTGGCCGGGTTATCTCCGGAGGTGGCTTTCATCTTGGCGAGTACATTCAGATCCATTCCCGCAGCAAAGTCTTTTTTACCGCTCGTGATTATAATTCCTTTGACTGCTTCATTATCGAGCGCACTGTCGATAAATGAGTCAAGTTGGCGCATCCCGTCCATATTCATCACATTTATGGATTTGCCGGTGCAATCCCATACGATGGTGGCGATGCCATCGGCATCCTTGGTCATTGTGAAATCTGTCATATCAAAATCCCGCTTCTAAGGACGTTATCTCTGGGAATTCCAGTGATTTGGCCTAAATGATTAAGGCATACGATACCTTGGTTGATTGGCCGACTGAAGGGCAAATTTTTAGACACGCTCAATAATCGTTGCTGCGCCCATACCCGAACCGATACATAGCGTTACCAAACCTGTTTCTTTGTCACTGCGCTCAAGTTCATCCACAAGAGTTCCTAGTATCATGGCACCGGTTGCTCCTAAAGGATGGCCCATGGCAATAGAACCGCCATTTACATTAACTTTATCATGAGACACTCTGAAAGCCTGTTCAAAGCGCAGCACAACGCTGGCAAAAGCCTCATTAACTTCGAAGAGGTCGATGTCTCCAATTTCCATACCACTTTCTAGTAGGATCTTTTTTGTAACTGGGATTGGGCCGGTCAACATAATGGTCGGATCTGTGCCAATCTTGGCAGTAGAGCGGATCCGGGCTCGAGGCTTAATTGCGTATTGTTCACCAAATTTTTTGTTCCCAACCAATACAGCAGCAGATCCATCCACAATTCCAGAGCTATTGCCAGCGTGGTGGATATGGTTAATCCTTTCAAGATGCGGGTATTTCATAAGCGCGACCTTATCGAAACCGGGCATTATTTCACCCTGTTCTTTGAACGAAGGCTTTAAAGCGCCTAAAGATTGCATATTCGTACCAGGACGAATGTATTCATCATAATCCAGAATCGTTAGGCCATTAATGTCCTCAACTGGAACGATCGAGCTTGCAAAGCGATTATCATTCCAGGCGGCTTTTGCACGTATTTGGCTTTCTACTGCTAACTGATCCGCATCATCGCGACTAAAGCCATATTCAGTGGCAATTATATCTGCACCTATACCTTGGGGTACGAAATATTGTTCAAATGTAAAAGATGGATCGACAGCAACAGCGCCTCCGTCACTCCCCATGGGGACGCGGCTCATGCTTTCTACTCCGCCAGCTATATACCCATCGCCCGCACCACCGCGAACTTGGTTAGTGGCAAGGTTCACCGCTTCAAGCCCTGAGGCACAAAAGCGGTTAATTGACAGGCCAGGAATGCTTTCATCAAGATCGGATGCCAGCACGGCTGAGCGTGCCAGGCAGGCGCCCTGCTCGCCAACCTGGGTGACATTGCCCCAGATCACATCTTCTACGGCATGACCGTCAAGGCCGTTTCTCTTCTTGAGCGCATTTAGAGTCGTTGTAGATAGTCGCAATGAGGTAACCTCGTGAAGGCTTCCATCCTTGCGACCTTTGCCTCTTGGAGTCCTCACTACATCGTATATGTAAACATCGGTCATGCATTTCTCCTTATCAGGTTCGGTCAGCTGGGCTGCCGGGCATCAAATCATATGGGGCCTTCCAGCCCGGAGTTTGTGAAATATTTTTAAGCCAACGGTCAATATTCACCCAATCGGCTCGGTTAAAGCCAAATGGTTCCGGATAGAAAAGATAACCACAACAAGTCATATCCGCGTGAGTGATGCTGTCTCCCACTAAAAAACTCTTCCCCTCAAGAGCATTATTCAGGATTTTGAAAGCAACTTTTAGGCGAGATTGGTTCATATCAATCACCTCTTGGGGACATTTCCCTTTAAGCACGAAATTCATAAGGAATCTTGTTATACCAATCACAGTGGAAAATTTAGAATTGTCCCATAAAGTCCAACGTAGAATATTTTCCTTCTCGGAGCTATTTCTTCCACCATGTTTTCCGGTTTTTTCTGCAAGGTAGGCTTGGATTAAACCGGATTGTGAGATCTTTTTTTCCCCATCTACGAGCACCGGTGCTTCGCCCATGTTGTTTACGTCTCTGAGATAGACTTCGCTTCGCGTCTCTCCTTTGAAAAAATCAACAAAGATAGGTTGCCACTCGCACTCAGCCAATTCTAGTGCAAGTGCTACCTTGTAACTATGACCGCTTTCGCCAAAACAATATAATTTCAATTCTTGTCTCCAATTTTTATGAGACGATTACGTCTAACTATCTGATTATTATGCTTTTTAAAGATTTCTTGAAATAAGTTCCTTCATAATTTCGTTTGTGCCGCCATAGATACGCTGAACACGCGCATCCGTCCACATTTCCGCGATAGCGTATTCCTGCATAAAGCCATAACCACCATGTAGTTGCAGGCATTCATCTAACACCTCTCCCTGAGTATCGGTGAGCCAGTATTTGCACATGGCAGCCTTATCGACTGTAAATTCTCCTCGTAGATGCTGATCGATGCAATTGTCAAGAAAGGCACGTGCAACGGTGGTTTTAGTTTTGCATTCTGCTAGTTTGAATTTCGTATTTTGAAATTGTAGGATCGGCCCTCCAAATGCCTGCCGGGTCTTACAGTACTCAATTGTGCGCTCAACTGCGCCCTCCATGGCTCCAACCGCGCTACAACCAATAATTAGGCGTTCTTGTGGCAGTTGTTGCATCATTTGGTAAAAGCCGTGGCCTTCTTCACCTCCCAGAATATTCTCTGGTGCGATTTCCACATCATCGAAAAAAAGCTCTGAGGTATCCGCTGATTTCATCCCAATCTTTTCAAGGTTACGTCCGCGACTAAACCCATCTGCATCGTTTGTTTCAACAATAATTAATGAGGTACCCTTAGCTTTTTCGCAGGGTTTGGTTTTAGCGGCTACAAGGATTATGTTAGCGTGTTGCCCATTTGTAATAAAGGTCTTTTGTCCATTTAACCGATATGCGTTACCATCTCTGACGGCTTTTGTTTTAATAGATTGAACATCGGAACCGCCAGACGGTTCTGTCATGGCAAGCGCACCAACTAGCTCTCCTGAGACCATTTTGGGCAAAAGACGTTTTTTTTGTTGCTCGGTCCCATAAGCCAGGATGTAGTGGGCCACAATTCCTGAGTGAATACCTTGTCCCCAACTTGCAAGGTTTGCTCTGCTGCCTTCGATAAGTATTGCTGCCTCGTGACCAAAATCACCTCCGTGGCCACCGTATTCTTCCGGAATGGACGGACAAAGTAGCCCAAGCTCACCTGCTTGCTGCCAAGTATCAAAGTCCATCTCTCCCTGTTTCCGCCAACGATCAAAATGTTGTGCCCATTCCTCATTGATAAATTTAGCTGTCATTTCTGACAACATCTGGTGCTCTTCTGTCATCCAGCTAGATTCCATCATTCCCATCTAGGTTTGCCCTTTCGTTTTTTAAAAACTAGCTGCATTTATCGCCATTACTGGATCTGCCCCTGACTCAATACGTGCCAAATGCATTGCTGTTGAAGGCAATTGGCGCGACATGTAGTAACGTCCCGTGGCGATCTTTGTCTCATAAAATACAATGTCATCTGCGCCATTATCCAGGGCTTCAAAGCTTGCTTTCGCCATTCGTGCCCACATAAGGCCAAGGCAAACGTGACCAAACATATGCATAAAGTCGTAGGACCCGGCTAAAGCGTCGTTTGGATTTTTCAGTCCGTTTTTCATGAAGTACAGAGCTGCGGCCTTAAGATCTTTGCTTCCACGTTCTAGCGGATCCAGAAACTGTTTGTCAAAAGTGTCATTGTGTCCTTTTTGCGTGGATGAAAATTCTCTGATTAATTCAAAGAAGCCCATAACATGTTTTCCACCGTCTTGCGACAGCTTACGCCCCACAAGATCGAGTGCTTGGATACCATTTGCGCCTTCATAAATCATAGCTATCCGGGCATCGCGGGCAAATTGGGACATACCCCATTCTTCGATATATCCATGACCACCGTACACTTGCTGTGCTTGTATGCACATATCAAAACCCTTATCCGTAAGGAACCCTTTGATCACCGGTGTGAGTAGGCTAACAAGGCCATCGGCATCACTATCATTCAAACGTTGGTGACGATCGATCAAATTCGCGCCCCATAGTGTAAAAGCGCGTGCTCCCTCAACGAAGCTTTTTTGCTCCATAAGATTTCGTCTTATGTCCGGGTGCACGATTAATGGGTCAGCCGGGTCTGAGGGATTTTTAACGCCTGTTACATCACGTCCCTGAAGGCGGGCTTTTGAGTATTCCAACGCATTTTGATATGCTACTTCCGCTTGTGCGTAACCTTGTACACCAACGCCCAGGCGGGCTTCATTCATCATTGTGAACATGGCGCGCAGGCCTTTGTGAGCCTCGCCCAATAAATAACCAGTCGCACCATCATAATTCATGACGCAGGTTGCATTGCCGTGAATGCCCATCTTCTCTTCAATTTTGCTAACTGAGACAAAATTTCGTTGCCCTATTGCCCCATCCTCGTTGACCAAAAACTTTGGCACAATGAAAAGTGAAACTCCTTTAATTCCCTTTGGAGCACCTTCTATCTTGGCAAGCACAAGGTGGATTATGTTTTCTGCCAGATCATGATCCCCTGCGGAGATAAAAATTTTCTGGCCTGTGATATCGTATGAATCGTTATCTTGCGGCGTCGCTTTGGTGTACATTAGTCCAAGGTCCGTTCCGCAATGAGGCTCTGTGAGGTTCATTGTTCCGGTCCATTCACAGCTAACCATTTTGGGGAGATATTTCTGTTTTTGTTCTGCAGATCCATGAGCATGGATGGCTGAATAAGCACCATGGGTAAGCCCCTGGTACATGCTAAATGCCATATTTGCTGACGAGAATATTTCTGTTACAGCGCTCGCAACAACAATTGGAAGACCTTGACCACCATAGTCGGGATCACAATCAAGGCCAGTCCAACCACCAGCTTTTAACTCCTCAAAAGCCTCTTTGAAGCCTTTTGGAGTGCGAACGACACCGTTTTCATATGTGCATCCATCAGTATCCCCGATGCTATTCAAAGGAGTCATCACATTTTGGGCAAGTTTACCGCTTTCGTTCAAAACTGCCGCAATGAAGTCAGAATCGATGTCTTTATATCCTGGTATATCAGTTTCATAAACCCTGAGCACAGATTCCAGAATAAATTTCATATCTTTAGTGGGTGGAGAATAGCTTGGCATTTGTGCCTCTTTTTTTATGGCAAAGGTTCCGTTTCTAGGGTGCGTTTCGGCACCGCCAGCGAGTTGAGTAAGTTCTCGCCCCACTTAATTTGTTCGCGCAGCTCTTCAATCACAAGAGTGAGGTTTTCCCGACTCTTTTCGAGTTCCTCAAGCCGCTCAAGTGCAATCGTATAAGTTTTTAAAACCTGCGGCTTTTGAGACTCACCAGACCGATACAAATCTAGAAGTTGGCGAATTTCTTCGAGTGAAAACCCATAGCGCTTTCCACGCAAAATGAGTTTCATACGCGCCCTATCACGTTTGTCAAAAAGCCTTTTTTGACCTTGCCGGATAGGAAATAAGAGTTCCTTAGCTTCATAAAACCGTATTGTGCGTGGCGTAACTTCAAATTCATCGCATATCTGTCGAATGGTAATGTATTCCTCAGTTTGCATAGGGTGTTCTCATTTGAGTCTAGCATTTTTCTGATGAAGATTTAGTTTAATTTGAAAGCTTACGTAAGTCAAACGTTACGTCAGCTTAGTAAATAATGCTTTCAGAGGCTGTCGCTCAGTCTCTTTCAGAAACTACGGCTGTTTTATCACGAAGTTCTTCGAGCTCTTTAAGGGTTTGAGCCAGCTGCACCTGCTGTTCTTTGAGTTCGTTTATCTTCCGTTCGGCCATTTCCGTGAATACTTCCATCTGCGCTATTGTGCCCTCCTGATCATAAATAGCTAACCATTGGCGCATTTCTTCAAGTAGAAAACCGAATTTTCTGCCTCTAAGTATTAACGTCATTCGCGCAATTTCTCGCGGCCCATAGAACCGAGAACGGCCTTCCCTATCTGGCTGTAGAAGCTCGATATATTCGTAATATCTCAATGTACGGGGGGTAACAGAAAATTTCGCGCACATTTCTTTGAAAGTCAGTCTTGTTTCCGGCATAAAAGAACCTCCTTTCCACAACCTAAAACCTAGACTTGGGAAGGGCAACCGCAGCTATTGCAATTTGTCCCAAATAAAATTCATGATAATCTGAATTATTAGGAGATCAAATTTGAACTTGGATAGAACAGCAAAAGCCTTTCAATTCATGGAAGCAATACCGCATGCCAAGCTGCTCGGCATTTGGTTTGAAGCAATTGGAAAAGGTACTGCGGAAATGCATATGAAATATGATCGGAGATTTATTGGAGATCCTATCACAGGGGTTATTCATGGTGGTGCAGTTTTTGCATTATTAGACACTTGCTGTGGTGCCGCCGTTATAAGCCACCCTGAACAAAAAGGACTTACTGCAACAATTGATTTGCGTGTGGATTACATGCGCTCGGCTAATCCAGGTGATACCATTCGTGCCCAAGCCACTTGTTACAACGTAACCCACAGTGTTTCTTTCGTGCGTGCAGTAGCTTTGGATAATGACAATGACAGACCTGTGGCTACCGCCGCGGGAGCATTTGTTTCTGGTAATTTATAGATGGCGAAATCTTGCCCAAAACATGCGCACGCGTTGAAGCAAAAAAAAAATGAGGCTTTGGCAGTCGTTGTACACTCAATTCCTTACTTACATTTTATGGGAATTAGCTTTGATCGTAGAGGAGACGACCTGACCGCGATTATTCGTTACCATGACTCTTTAATTGGCAATCCTAGTTTGCCAGCTTTGCATGGCGGGGCCATTGCGGCATTTCTTGAATCATCAGCGTTAATCGAACTGAGCTGGAGAGCCCTTTTAAAAAAAATCGAAGCATCACCGCTTGTACCACATGATATTAAGCCAGGCACTCAGGTTGAGATGCCGAAGACCATTGATTTTACAGTAGACTATCTGCGCACAGGTCTGCCACGTGATGCCTATGCGCGCGCAAGCGTAAGACGTTCTGGCCGACGTTATGCCTCTGTATTTGTCGAAGCATGGCAGGACAAGCGTAGCCGTATTTTCGCGCAGGCAACGGGGCATTTCCTTGTTCCATCCACCGAGCTAGACGAGGAGACATAGAATTGCAGATGGACGTCACGCATCGTCGCATTCTGAAAATTGCTTTGCCAATTATTTTCGCCAATTCTACAGTGCCACTTTTAGGGGCAGTAGATACCTTTGTTGTTGGACAAATTCCCTCACCAATTCCTATTGGAGCAGTGGCTATCGGGTCCTTGATCATAAGCGTTTTGTATTCGTTTTTCGGGTTCCTTCGGATGGGTACCACAGGCTTGACCTCACAAGCCCGTGGCGCCTGTGATCAGGTCGAAGTCGCCGTCATTCTCACTCGCGTACTGATTGCGGGCTTTATCGCTGGTGGGATTATCCTTGTATCGCAAGCAATTCTCTTTTTTGCAGCGTTCACGTTATCCCCTGCGTCTTCAGAGGTAGAGGAGTTAGCACGCAGTTATCTGAAGATCCGCGTTCTAACAGCGCCTGCGGCGATCACACTTTTTGGGATCAATGGTTGGTTGGTTGCGCAGGAGCGTACCAACCAAGTGCTTTTTTTACAGTTAACAATGAACGGCGTAAACATTGTTTTGGATTTGGTCTTCGTCTTGTCCTTTGGATGGGGAGTAGAGGGAGTCGCAATTGCAACGTGTATTGCGGAAGCAACCGGATTGTCTATTGGTCTGTTTATTTGTCGAAAAACTCTACTTAGTGTCGTAGCACGATCCTGGATTGCAGTTTTCGAGCGTACGAAACTTCTACGTATGTTTACGGTTAATAGGGATATCCTATTTCGGACCTTAATGCTTGATACCATTCTGATATCGTTCACTTTTATAGCGGCTCGCTTCGGCGATGTTCAATTGGCGGCTAATCAGGTCTTGCTCCAGTTTCTTATGATTGCATCCTTTTTTTTAGATGGATTTGCATTCGCAGTTGAGGCTCTTGTTGGGCAGGCCATTGGTGGAAATAAACGAAGCAAATTGCGTAAAAGTGCAATAATGTGTGGCCAATGGGGTATGGGGTTATCTGCTTTACTTTTAGTGATATTTTTAATCTTTGGGCCTAACATTATTTTTCTGATAACAAAGTCACCTGAGGTGCAGGCCGAAGCGTTGCGCTATTTGCCTTATCTGATCGCAGCGCCAGTTTTTGGTCTGGCAGCCTTTATCTTCGATGGAATTTACCTTGGCGCTACAGAAACTGCAGTTATGCGCAACATGATGGCAGTGAGTTTGGCCATATATTTGGCCAGTATTGCGCTGCTAGTTCCTATTTTTGGAAACCATGGCTTATGGTCGTCTTTGTTGATTTCTTTTGTGGCTCGAGGAGCAACACTCGCGATCAAATACCCAGCACTGGAAGCGCGTGCCGAACTATGATTTATAGAAATTCTTGCACTCTGCTGCCAACGGCCGCAGAAATATTTTCGAACCCGTCCCGTTTGAGAAGCCTATCAAGGTCAGTCGCGGTTTTGTTAACCAAAGAAAGACCATGATACACGATTGCTGTATAAAGTTGCACCGCTGAAGCACCAGCGCAGATTTTGTCATAAGCATCCTGCGCACTTGCAACTCCACCAACGCCAATCAATGGAATGCGTGAGTTAAGCAGAGACGCGAGTTGTGCAAGAATTCGTGTCGAAGGATGAAAAAGCGGCTCTCCGGACAAACCACCAGTTTCCGCACGATGCTCACTTTTCAATCCATCACGCTGTAACGTCGTATTGGTTGCAATGATAGCATCGATTTTTTTCTCTATGGCAATTTCTGCAATGTCAGTCAGCTCAACTTGATCCAAGTCAGGTGCGATTTTCAGGAATATGGGAAGTTGTTTTTTAAGACTTTCGCGTGCTTCCATAACGCTGCTTAACAACGCGCTCAATGCCCTTTTGGCGTGTAATTCCCTTAAATTTTTCGTGTTAGGACTACTTATATTTACAGTCGCGAAATCAACAAAGTGCCCGCAATGTGCCAATACTTTTGTAAAATCAGCGGTTCTGTCGGTGCTGGCTTTATTTGCACCAAGGTTTAGGCCCGTCACTAGTCCGGAAGGTCTTTTTTTAAGCCTTTTGGCAATTGCTAACATTCCATCGTTATTAAAGCCAAAACGATTGATAGCTGCCTTGTCTTCGTCTAGGCGGAATAGCCTTGGTTTGGCATTACCTTGTTGAGGTAGGGGGGTTGCTGCTCCAACCTCAACAAAGCCAAACCCAGATTTTGATAAACCAACCAAAACCTCTGCATTCTTATCGAAGCCAGCTGCTAATCCAATTGGATTCGGAATTTTTATTCCAGCAATTGAGGTTTTAAGTCGTTCGGAAGTGACAATCTTGCTCCGTAATACTAAACGATTTTGAAGTATCCATAGTGCTATCTGATGTCCAAATTCAGGATCAAAATTGCGCAAAATCTTGAGGCCGAGCTGTTCTATCATTTAAGTGGGATCCATTCTGGAAAAACGTGCGAATCACCGGCTATGGAGACAATCGAGTGCCAGAGTACAAATTGAATTTCTATGGGCCCGTAAAGATGTGGAAATAGTGATCCACCTCGCGATGGTTCCCATTTCAATGGGCTATCCATTAAATCTGTATCACATCCTAGAACCACAATGTCTTTTTGCGACCTAAAGTGTTTAAAGGCTGTAACTCTCAATTGTTCTGCTGTTGAAAAATGGATGTAGCCATCGGTTTGGTCAACGGGTGATCCTAACGTTTGACCTCTTGACTTGAGGTCACACCACTCTTGCCGAAGCAGAATTTTATATATTTCCATTCGGGGTAAAAGTCCTTCCAGCTAAAACTCTGTGTTTATT
>CACPHA010000064.1 GCA_902633655.1 Paracoccaceae bacterium | reverse complement strand
AGCCGCATGATGACGGGACAGATGATGGTTGTAGATGGTGGCGTTGTTGGGACGGGATAATGTAATGAGAAGAACTGAATGGATCGCAGTGGATTGGGGAACATCGACTTTACGGGCATGGACCATAGATCATAACGGTCAAGTTTTCCAAAAACTGCAGTCCAGTTCTGGCGTGAGTGTTCTCATGCCAAACGAGTTTGAAGCTACTTTACTTGAACTGATTGCACCGTTCCTCGATCATGATGCTGTTACAACCGTCCTTTGTTGTGGGATGGTTGGCGCTCGGCAAGGTTGGGAAGAGGCCAAGTATAGTATGGTTCCTTGCCAGACCGGAGGTATAAAAGATGCTCATCGCGTTATAACTATGGATAAGCGATTGGAGGTGGTTATTCTGCCAGGCTTTGCCCAATCATTACCAGCAGATGTAATGCGCGGCGAGGAAACTCAGATTGCTGGATTTTTGAAGTGGGAGCCGAATTTCTTTGGTACAATTTGTCTACCGGGGACGCATACCAAATGGGCACAGATCAGCGCAAACGAAGTTGTAAGTTTTCGGACTTTTTTGACAGGCGAAATATTTGAGCTTTTGACAAAGCACTCAACTTTGCGTTTTAATCTTACAACTGATGCTTGGGACCAGGCCGCGTTTTTGGACGCGGTGAATGATGCTTTATCAGCACCTCATTATTTCAGTTCACGCTTGTTCGAAATTCGTTCTGATGCACTTTTGAATGAAATCCATGCTGAAACCGCCCGCGCACGTTTATCCGGATTTGTAATAGGTCTTGAACTAGCTGGCGCGCGCGCCTATTGGTTAGGACAGGATATTGCCTTGATTGGTAGCAGTTCTCTTTGCTCGCTTTATCAAACTGCACTTGAGCAACAGGGGATCAATTCTGAAACACATGATGGTGACGATATGGTTTTGGAGGGGCTGAAAGCTGCTTATCGCAGTTTGAGATTAGCTAGCTCGTAATTCAAAGGTTAAAGCTGGTCTGCGCCTAAGCATCTTCACTTTCTAAACCAGGCCTTTGATTAAATATGAAACGTCACCTAGGAACCTGCTATTATCCGGAACATTGGTCAGCTGACCGTTGGTCTCAGGATGCTCACCGCATGGTTGAGGTGGGATTGACTTGGGTGCGAATAGGAGAATTCGCATGGTCGCGTTTGGAACCGCAAAAGGGTGTTTATAATTTCCAATGGTTGGACCGAGCGATTGAGACGCTAGGGTCCGCTGGTTTAAAAATTGTTTTGGGTACGCCAACTGCAGCGCCCCCACGTTGGCTACTAGATAAACATCCTGACATGTTGGCAGTAGATGAATTTGGTAACATACGGAAATTTGGTTCCCGTAGACATTATTGTTTTAGTCATGAGGGTTATCGCGAAGAATGCTCTATTATTGTTTCGGCTCTAGCGGAACGATATGGAAGCAATACCCACGTGGCAGCATGGCAGACCGACAATGAATATGGCTGCCATAACACAACTTTTTCCTATAGTCCCTCTGCGAGAGATGCGTTTCGTAAATGGTGCCGTAAAACTTACACTGGTAAGGGTAATAATGGTGATATTTCCGTTCTGAATGCGGCTTGGGGAAATGTGTTTTGGTCAATGGAGTATGAAAACTTTGATCAAATTGATTTGCCAAATTTAACCGTTACAGAAGCTAATCCAGCGCATCGTCTAGCCTTTAGTCGATTTACTTCTGATCAGGTGGTTTCATTTAATAAATTACAAACCGATATTATTCACGGATACTCAAGTTCACCAATTACGCATAATTTTATGGGTCGCATAACGGACTTTGATCACTTTGCTGTTGGCCACAATCTGGATTTTGCCAGTTGGGACAGCTACCCTTTAGGCTTTCTAGAAGACCGTGTGGGCGAGTCAGCGTCACTTAAAAAAAAATTTGCCCGACAAGGTCATCCTGATTTCCAGGCCTTTCACCATGATCTTTACCGTACAGTTGGCCGAGGGCGCTGGTGGATTATGGAACAACAACCGGGTCCGGTAAATTGGGCACCTTATAATCCCGAGCCACTTCCTGGTATGGTGCGTGTCTGGACATGGGAAGCCTTTGCACATGGCGCTGAAACCGTTACCTATTTCCGATGGCGTCAAGCGCCTTTTGCCCAAGAACAAATGCATGCGGGGTTATTGCGACCAGATGGCGAAGACGCGCCTGCAATGGCCGAAGTGAAAGCTGTGGCAGAAGAGCTGCGTGATGCAGGAGACGTGGAATTTTGTCGGGCGTCCGTTGCATTGATTTTTGATTATGATGCAGATGCAGCATGGCGAATTCAGCCTCATGGAGAGGGCTTAAGTTATTTTGATCTTGTTTTTGATGTCTATAAAGCCCTGCGGAGTCTCGGCTTGTCAATTGACATCTGTCCTTCAAAAATGTTGGATTTTGAGGGGTATTCTTTGATTTGCGCCCCAGGCCTTATGTATATGAGTAGTGCTCTCAAACTGGCTTTGGCAGATTCGTCAGCGCAGATTCTGTTAGGTCCAAGGACTGCGGTAAAGGAAGAAAATATGTCTATTCCGGTCCCCTTGCCGCCAGATATTCCGCATGCTGATATTGCAGTAACGCGTGTCGAAAGTCTGCGACCAGATATGCCGATCCCGCTGGAAAAAAATGGCGCGGTGATCAACTATCGGGAGGTTTTGGAGGGGACTTCTCTCGTTACTCTTAAGATGAGTAATGGCGCCGCCGTTGCGATGTCGGAGGGAAATATCTTTTATTTGGGTGCGTGGCTTGATCAAGAAGGTTTTTTGGATTTACTTGGGCCGATCTGCGATACCGCGAGACTAGAAACAATATCTTTACCTGATGGCGTGCGGCGACGCGTAATTGGTGAGGAATGTTTTTGGTTCAATTTCAATGAAGAAGCCATTGAAGTTTCAGGCTTACTGCTTGATCCGATTTCCGTTCTTCGTCAGGTCACGGAATAGCGTTGGCTTAAAGTCTGTATAAAGGCCTCTACTGTACAGGTTGCGATTACGCTCAAACTATCTTCGCCGCGCATGTTAAAATTTTTACCACAGTAGGCGACCGATATTTCGGCTTTGTCTTGTGTTATTTCTGTTATTAGCTTCGCTCGACCGACTTTAGCAGGCTCCGGAACACCGATAGTTACCTTTACCCTCATTTCGGAATAATCAATCCCAAGCTCGCTAAATAGTGTGATAGAACTGTGCCTAATGGCGCCATTGAACGCTCTAGGCGCCGCCTTGGCGTAGCCTTTACCTTAAAGATCGGTGCCTGATCCAATTTCTAGGATTGGCCGTTTCGCTTAGTTATCCCTTTTTATTACATTCATCGAAACTATAATCGCGGCACGTGCGATAATTGTAGAAAGTACACCGGGCTTCAACGGTTGGGGGATATCCAAATTGCCCATCACTGCTTTTGCATAAAAGTCACCGTAAGGAAACTCTGCGACAACGCATGCGAGTTTTATAGCTACAGGAGTTTAGCAAGCAATTTCGAATTCAATTATCATGTCTTCTTTATTTGCATTAAAAAATTCTGCCAAATTTATTGAATTATGCCACAAGGCGTCACGTAATGCTCTACGAGCCGCGATAGTGTAATTACCAGCTCGCAAAGCTGTGCCTGTCCCCAATTCAATTAGCATTGGTGTAAGCAACATGATTTTTCCTTCAATTACACCCTGCCAATGGCAAAAGGGCACACGTGAGATAAGTCGGCTTTTATTAGTTGTAATAATTCTGTCCCAAAAGCAATTAGGCGGTATGCCATTTTAAGATTTTTAAAAACGAGAAAAATTATTTCGACACCTATACTATAACCTGCTCAATTAGGTATTCAGCAACCCCATAAAATGATTTTGCCTGAGCGCTCTCCGGATTACTTACAACAAGAGGAACGCCACTGTCGGAGGCTATTCGGAGGTCAAGGCCTAACGGAATTTCAGCAAGAAGTGGGATGCCTAATTTTGCGGCTTCCTTAGCTACACCGCCATGGTCAAATATATGTTCTTCGTGTCCGCATTTAGAACAAATATGCGTTGACATGTTTTCAATCATACCAATTAATGGAGTATTCATTTGCTTGAACATGTCGATGCCTTTGCGCGCGTCCAGGAGGGCTACGTCTTGGGGCGTGCTTACAATTATAGCCCCACTGAGTTCGGTTTTTTGCGTAAGGGTAAGTTGGACATCGCCGGTTCCGGGTGGGAGGTCAACTAGTAGTACGTCAAGAGTGCCCCATTGGACTTGCATGAGCATTTGATGGAGTGCACCCATCAGCATTGGCCCGCGCCAAATTATGGCCTGACCCTCGTTAGTCATTAAGCCAATCGACATAATCGTTACGCCATAGTTGTTTAATGGTAGGATAATTTTGCCATCAGGACTGGATGGGCGTCCCGAAATCCCCATTATTCTGGGCTGGGAGGGGCCGTACACATCCGCATCCAAAAGCCCAACTTTTTTCCCAGCGGCTGCCAGCGCACAGGCCAGGTTTGCAGAGACTGTTGACTTGCCGACCCCGCCTTTGCCAGAGGCTACAGCTAGAACATGCTTTACGCCTGGAATTTTTTGAGGGCGTTTTTCTATGGGCTTTTTGTTGGGCTTCAGGTCTGGCACCTTTTTATCTTCATGCGCTGTGAGTATTGCGGATGCTCGGTTGCAGCCATCCAAAGCGAGCACTGATTTTTCCGCAGCTACACGGACAGGTTCGTATATTTCGCCCTTTGCTGGGTTTACTTCCAAAACAAAGCGAACTGATCCATCTTCCACCATAAGTGCTCGAACCAAGCCCGCAGCATGAATATCGTTGCCTGAAACAGGGTCAACGATAGTTCTAAGAGCGGCTAAAACTATTTCACGGGTAAGTGACACTATTTGTTAACCTTCTATTTTACCTTGAACGACATGTTCGAGGTCCAGCCCTTCAATTGTAAGTACCATTTTTGCTTCAAAACTTTTTCCACTTGAGGAGGAAGAATTTCTGATTGCATTTTCAATCGCTTGTTGGGATGTCACTCCAACTTGTTTCAGGAACTTTCGCATTGACATGTTAAAATCTTCACTCATTATCAGCTCCAAATTTGATAGACGTTAATTAGCTTAAAATAGGGTTAGCGCAAGGAAAGCTTTGCTAACAAACGCCCCCGGGGAATTATTGAAGTGTTAAAATTTATAGTAATCTAGTCAACTATTTATGCTTAATAGAAAAACGTTATAAAACTTAATCATTTATTCTGAAGAAAGGTTGCAACGCAATGAAAGTTTGGCATCTTTTTTTGTTTGGCTTGATGCTAATGTGGCAGTGCCCTGCTGCGATTGCGAAAAAGCAAATAATTATACAATCAACGACATCTACTGCTAACTCCGGTCTCTTAGAAGCAATATTGCCTGCATTTGAGAATACAGCTGGTATCAAAGTGCGAGTTGTTGCGGTTGGTACAGGGCAGGCACTAAAAAATGCTGAAAACGGTGACGCGGATGTCTTGTTGGTGCATTCTAAGGATCAAGAAGAGGCATTTGTTGCAGCGGGTTGGGGTTTGCAACGCTTCGATGTTATGTATAATGACCTTGTTTTGGTCGGACCGGAAGATGATCCTGCCGCGATAGCGCAGTTGGAAAACGTCACTGATGCGCTTCTGCGCATTAGGGACAATAAAGCTTTCTTTATTTCTAGAGCAGATAATAGTGGAACGCATATGGCGGAGCTGCGACTATGGGCGGAGATAAAGGTTGAACAATCGAAATTTTCGGGAACCTGGTACCGGGAAATTGGTTCCGGTATGGGGGCGACATTGAACATGGCTGGTGCTATGGATGCCTATACGTTGAGCGATCGTGCAACTTGGTTGAGTTTTGGTAACAAACAGAACCTGAAGGTTTTGGTGGAAGGGGACCCCCGGCTTTTCAACCAATACGGTGTAATCGCGGTCAACCCAGACCGTCACCCAAGTGTGAATACAGAAGGAGCGCATGTTTTCATCGATTGGTTGACCGGTGAAAAAGGCCAGTCTCAGATTGCGCGATTTAGAGTCAATGGGGAACAGTTGTTTTTTCCGAACGCGGAAGAGTGAACAACTGTTATTTTAAATTTATTCTCTTGTTTTAACTTTTTCGTTGATTTCACTTATCAGAGACTGAAAGTGCAATTCGACCCATCACTTCGCGGTTTACGATAAGTTGAAAAGCTTCACGTGCATTTTCAAGCGGCATTATACGGTCTGTCTTCGGCCTAATTTTTCCTTCATTCGCCCACTTAAACACCTCATCATTGGCCTTTATGGCATTTTCATTACAACGTTCCCACCATGCGCCTACAAATGAGCCAATGATTGAGAAATTTTTTACTAGTGGCAAATTCATCGGGATTGAAGGTATGTCACCAGATGCAAATCCAATAGGCAAAAGCCTCCCATTCCAGTTCATGGAACGTGCAAGTTTTTCAAAAACGACCCCACCGATCATTTCAAAACAAACATCTATTCCCTTGCCATTCGTGAGTTCTTTGATCCTCTGGCGAAGATCTTCGTTAGAGTAATTTATTACTGCATCAGCGCCATAAGACATTGCGAGATCGCGCTTTCTTTCTGAGCCAACTCCAGCAATAACCCGTGCCCCAAGAAGCTTACCTACTTCTACTGCCGCTAATCCAACGCCTCCAGTTGCCCCGGTGACTAGTAATGTTTCGCCAGTTGTAAGTCCTGCTCGGCCGATCAATCCATAATGCGCCGAACCATAGGAGTAAATGATATTGGCTGCGTCTAGATCGGACACGCCATCCGGCACGTGGTAACAGGCACTTTCTGGAGCTGCCATAACTTCTGCGTATGCCCCATACCATGTGCTGCATGCAACGCGGTCACCTTGAGCAAAGCGTGTAACATTCTTGCCAACAGAAATAACAATTCCCGAGGCATCGGTGCCAGGAACATAAGGCAAGGTTGGCTTCAACTGGTACCCCCCATCGGTCATTAGCCAGTCCATAAAACTGACGGTGGCGATGCGCACGCCAATCAAAATATCGTTGGCACCACAATCAGGTTTATGAACTCTTTCAAAATTTATCTGGGACAAATCTCCAAATTTCTTGCAAACTATTGCCTTCATCATGTCCGACACCTTCTATCGCCTTGCGCAAGTTATTGTTTATTACCCTTCCAAAAAGCCTTTTTGGAAAAGCCAAATGGCACTCGTTCAATACTTTAATTTTTTCCTTTGATATTCATTATTTTTAAGTTTTCACGCTATGGGCTTGTGCTTTACTTAGCTACCCACTTTATAACGCTTTTTATTTTGTTGCTCTACAGTGAAAATAGTTGGTAAGAATGTAGCAAGATTGCATTCGTTTTGGCACCGTGATTACATTGTGAAAAAATGATTAATGACGCCTTTTGGATAGATAAATGCAGTTTTCGACATTTGACTTGAGTAACTTTCAAGCCTCTCGAGGCGTTGATAGGCAGGTTTTAAGTGATAGGCTTGATCAGATTTGTAGAGAAACTGGTTTTTTGCTTTTGAGTGGTCATGGTGTACCCCAAGAGATTATTACCGCGCAATGGGATGTTATTGATGCCTTCTTTTCATTGCCGATGGAAAAAAAGTGAGAGGTTGCAATTCCTTATACTGGCTATTCTTATTGTTGGATAGCTCCCAATCAAGAGGCTCTTGCTACTTCAAAAGGTGACGTGATACCACCGGATCTAAAAGAGAGTTTTAACGGGGGACCATTGTCCATTCAGGAAGATATTGCGGATCAACGTGCCTATCACTTTTGCTATTAACCCACTCTATGGCCGGACATTGTTGGATTTAAATCGGCATGGGTTGCGTACTATTCGGCCATGGAATCACTAGCAGAACGCATTATGTCGGCCTTCGCGGAAGCACTAGGACTAAATTCAACCTATTTTGATCCATATATTGGTCAGCCTATTTCTGCACTGTGGGCCTTGAACTACCCCGCAACGGAAGGTCTTCCTGAGGTTGCTCAACAAAGAGCAGGAGCTCATAGTGACTATGGGTCTCTTACAATTCTTTTGCCAGAAATCGGCACATCAGGATTGCAAATTGAGCAGAACAGAATTTGGACTGATGTTCCGGCGCCAGACGGCTGTTTCGTAATCAATCTTGGCGACCTGATGGAACTTTGGACATCGGGTCGCTGGGTTTCGACCTTACACCGTGTGGTTGCTAAAAGTAATCAACCACAACGCAAAAGCCTTGCCTTTTTCATCAACCAGATTGGGAAGCTGAAATAACATCGATCGACAAAGGCAACGGAGAGCCGGTGATTTCGGGTCCATATCTTATGGAAAAATTCCAAAGCACAAATCTGTGACCAAACCAGTTTTGTGGGTTTCAAAAAAATTGTTAACTTACTAGCATCGTAGAAGTTATATAGATAACTCCTTTTAAAATGATCAAACGATAGATCGGGAAATCGTCTTATAATTGGTATCCTTTATTAATAAATAAGTGCTATTGATCTTATTAAATATATGGAAATATAATCTTATTTTGTTCAGGTTATAGGTCTAAAGATCGGAAAAAATTTATTTAGAAAGTATCATTTGCTTTTTTCGTCTGCTTCCAGAAAAAGCTTAAAACTGGCTTCTTCAATAAGGATCACTAATTTGTTGTTGGGGCTATGTTTTTCAAATCAACTACATTGGCCCATCCACTTACCTTGCAGTAAAGTGCTGCAATGAATTGGTAAATTAGGATTTGAGTCAAATGAAGAATTTTTTAGATTTGATCCGTGAAAGTCGGTTTCTCCCGTTTGCCCATCGTGGTGCAACACGCTCGGTACCTGAAAACACAGTCGCAGCGTTCAAAAAAGCGAAAGCTTTGGGCTTTGACATTATTGAGACTGACTTGCGCTGTTCTGTTGACCAAGTTTTATATTGCTTCCACGATAAGTCACTGCTTCGAATGACTGGTGATCATCGCGCGATAGAGAGCTTGACAAGTTTTGAAATAGATAGACTGCGGATTGATGGGGAACATCCCATTCCAAAACTGACGGATATTTACGAATCTTTCCCGAACGCATATGTCAATCTTGACGCTAAATCGGAAGCCTGTGTTAGGCCTTTGAGTTTATTTTTCAGTTCAACTGATGCTGGTTCTCGTAGCTGTATTGGGAGCTTTAGCCAAAACCGACTTTCACGCATTGTAAAAGGGGCCAATTGTGGTGGAGTCGCGTATTCGATGGGCACTGCTCGGGTCTTAGAACTTTTAACGAGTTATCTGATTAAGCGTTCTTTGCATTGTGATGAGTCCTGCGCACAGTTACCGGTCAGGGCATATGGCGTTAGCTTGATAACTCCGAAGCTATTGAGCTATTATAAATCCAGTGGATTAAAGACCCATGCTTGGACCATAAATGACCCATCAGAAATGCAACGCCTGATTGATATGGGTGTTGACGGACTTATAACAGATGACTGCGAAACGCTAAAGGCTATATTAAAAATAAACAAATTATGGTGAAAGTAAGGTGTATTATGTTAAGAAAAAATTCCGAATATATTTTTTCCTACGCATTAAATTTGGCAAGAAAAGTGATGTTGTTTACATTGATAATGAATCATAAGGCATCGAAAATTTCAGTACATTGGAGGCCATTAAGTGGAAAGATTGGGCTTTCTCACCACACAATAGGGTGTATTTGCGTTGTAAGGCGATCTATGTAAGCTTTGCCTCTATTTTTAATAGAGGCGTAATTCCACATGTTTGGCCAGCATCCGGGCCATCTGCTGCCATCGTTTTTCAAGGGTTGTTATTTCCGAAAGCATCGGTGAGGATGGTGCTAGAAGTAAGAATTAACTATAAGGATACCCTAAAAAATGCGGTAGATGCCCATCGAGTCATTCTATCAGATGCGATGCTTGGTGCCGCGGTCTAATTCCCCAAAAAGAGAGATATATGATGGATAGGGATGCAATTATCACTGAGATCAGTGGCGCGATTTCTTCTGCACGTCAGATAGAAGCGTTCTCAAAGAGAGGTTTTGAACTATCCTCCGATGCAGCATACAAAATTGCTGCGAAAGTACGAGCTAACTTTGATCCCTCTCCTCTGATCGGAAGGAAGATAGGTTTTACAAATCGTGGAATATGGGACAAATATTGCGTAGATCAGCCCATTTGGGGAGACATCAGTGCCGCGTCAGTGACCTATCACGAGGACGGGCAGGCGACTTTGGACCTTGGCTCGTTTTGTGAGCCTAGGATTGAGCCAGAAGTTGTAATATGTCTGAAATCTGCTCCAACATTAAAGTCTAATAAAAATTCCGTTGATGCCTGTATTCATTGGGTCGCGCCTGGTTTTGAAATTGTGGACTCGATTTATCCGGGATGGTCATTTTCACTAGCAGACTCAATCGCAACGGGGGGCTTACATAGATGCCTTCTTATAGGTAAACGGGTTGCGGTAAATGAAGATATAGAGAGGTACCTTCTTGATCTTAAGGTTGGTTTGTTTAAGGACGGTATCTTAAGCGAAGTTGGAAGTGGTGCCAACGTTCTTGATGGGCCTGTTTCAGCTATTCGTTATCTAATGGAAGGCTTAGAACACTATGATGATCAAAGGCCTCTGTCTTCCGGAGATATAATTACGACTGGGACGATGACGGATGCAAAACCTATCAGGGCAGGCGACCATTGGAGTGCCAAGTATTCCGGGGTGATCAATTCTAGTTTTAGTGTGAAATGCAAATAAAATGACTTTGCAGAGTTATGAGAACGGAGGGAAGCCATTGAAAATGAGTGGATGGAGTACTTCCTCGCGAGAGAAACTTGATATATAGGTTTGATGTATGCAATTGCGCGAGAAAGCCATTTTATGAGTGATAGTGTTACATATGTGCCACCTAAGGTCTGGGCGTGGGATAAAGAAAGTGGCGGCTCTTTTGCTAAAACAAACCGGCCAATAGCGGGGAAAACCCACGATGAAGATCTACCAATAGGAAAGCATCCCCTACAGGTTTACTCTCAAGGAACGCCAAATGGGGTTAAAATCACAATCCTACTGGAAGAAATGCTTGCAAGCGGTGAACGAGGAGCGGAGTATGACGCTTGGCTTTTGCGCATCAACGGAAAACAATTCGGCAGTGGGTTCGTTGAGATTAACCCAAATTCTAAAATTCCAGCGCTTGTCGACCGAAGCGGTCCAATTCCGTTAAGAGTTTTCGAATCTGGTGCAATTATGCTTTATCTAGCGGAAAAATTTGACCTTTTCTTAACCAAGGACCCGAAAGACAGGCCTGAATTGCTGTCTTGGTTGTTTTGGCAAATGGGTAGCACGCCTTACCTAGGCGGAGGGTTCGGTCATTTTTTTGCTTATGCCCCAGAAAAATTCGAATATCCGATCAATCGCTATGCAATGGAAACAAAGCGACAACTAGATGTACTCGATAGACTTTTGGAGGAACGCAGATACATTTGCGGTGACGAGTATACCATCGCGGATATTGCGATCTGGTCTTGGTATGGCCAGCTGGTATTGGGTAGGCTTTACAGCTCGGCAGAATTTTTGAATGTTACATCTTATGGATATTTACTACGATGGGCGAGAGAAATAAATGTACGTCCTGCTGTAAGGCGTGGCCGTATTGTAAATAAAACCTCGGGACGTCCTGAAATGCAGCTACATGAACGCCATCATGAGAGCGATTTTGACTTGCGAACACAGGACAAACTGGAAAGTCATTAGGCTAAAGACCTCAAATATAGTGGGTTTATTCCATAAACCTTATTACCAAGCATCAGTCCGAAAAACTTTGATCTCTTACAGTAGGGAAATACTAAAACTGGCTTTATGACAGCTAAATAGAACCAGTGCGTTTAATGCGAGGCTAAAAACTCTGATACGCGTACAAGACCATCTCTAAGGATTTTTGGTGAATTTGCATATCCAACGCGTACGTAGCCTTCCATGCCAAGTGCCGAACCAGGGGTAAACATCACGCCGGTCTTTTTGAGCAGTGCAGTGCAGAAATCATAAGAGAGCATAGGCAAATCATATTTAACAAGCGCTGTTGTCCCAGCTTTAGGTTTGATCCAAGTAAGTCTCGTTTCTTTATTAATCCAAGCTTCTAGCGTGGCAAGGTTATCCCGTGTGATACGTTTTGACCGATCCAGAAGACGGTCGTGATTTTCGAGAGCCAGAGCGGCAAAGTGATCATCAATCAAGCCTACGCTGATTGTATCGTAGTCTCGGTGTATCATAACATCTTCGATAAACTCTTTAGGTGCGGTGATCCAACCAAGCCGTAAGCCGGCAAGGCTAAAGGCTTTTGACATACCTGCCGTGCTGATACCCTTTTCATAAATGTCTGCGATTGACTTACCTAAACCCGAACCCTCCTGATTAGTACCTCGGTAAACTTCATCACAAAGCAACCAAGCTCCTGCTTCTCGCGCAATCTCAGCAATTTCAGACAGCATCTCATCGCTGATTAATGCGCCGGTAGGATTGTTTGGATTTGTAAGTGCAATCAGCTTTGCACCATCTTTGCTAATATCCCTTAATGCGCGCAAATCTGGAAGCCATCCATGTGCTTCTTTAAGCTTCAGAATTTGAATATCTGCACCAATACTTTCGGGTATAGAGTAATGTTGTTGATATGTGGGAACTACAGAAATGACCGTATCTCTAGGCTCCACAAGTGTTTTATGGACCAGCATGTTGGCGCCAATAGTTCCATGAGTAATCAAGATATTGTCTATATCCTGATTTGTGTAAAGTTTAGAAATAGCGCTGCGTAGACGATCTGATCCTTTGATATCACCATAAGTCATTTTAAGAGGTAATAGGGCCGATAAATCGTCCCTATTTAGGCCGCTCAATCGTAAAAGCTCTTCGATGCGAAGACTAGAAACGCATGTCTCGGCGAGGTTGAAGGCGCATTTGGTCTCCCATTCGTTCATCCACATCTCAACTCCGAAAGTATCGATTTTCATTTGCTTTATATTCCTTTTGTGAAAGCTAAAATGCTTGTGCTAACAATACTTTTGCGACATCTAATGTAAATTAATTTTTGAGTGCGGATCTCAGCTTTTGAAACCGTTTAAATGAGGTTTTAGGTTGCTAAGGTTTTGTGCTGTATATATGATGCCTCAAGCTCTTCTTTAAGAAAATCACCAAAATTTAAAGTTTTAAAGCGTGGCGCTCCCGTACCCGCCAAAGGAGCGACATCAAGACTCACGTGTGGATCGAAAAAAAAAGGACATGAGTATCTTTCTTTACCGGATCTATTGATCACTCTATGCGGTGTGGATCTTAGCTTTCCATTTGTCATTCGGTGCAACATGTCTCCGACATTTACAATAAAGCTATTCTCAATCTTCGGAGCATCAAGCCACTGACCGGTTGGAGATTGGACTTGCAGCCCGCCAACGTTATCCTGTGCTAGAAGTGTAAGACAACCAAAATCTGTGTGGGGCGCTGACCCGTAGACGTCTGAAGAGGTTTCTTTCGACACCGGGGGATAATACAGGAGGCGTAACCAGATAGT
>CACPHA010000063.1 GCA_902633655.1 Paracoccaceae bacterium | reverse complement strand
TCGAGTGAGTGGGTCAGCAGTATGGAATTGGCTACAGCACCAATGTCTTACATAAATGGATATCAAAATTTGTACTTTAGAATGGATACTTTTCCTGGTTGTTTGTCTTAGTGGCAGTTTTGCTGTGTGTCGCTGAAATCCGCATAAGACCTTTCAATTTATTGTTGACTGAAAAATCAAAGTTTGTTCGTGTTAACTGTAATAGTTCCTTTCATTTGACGAAAACAATGGAGTCTTGCCTATGACAACTTTAAGAAAAGCCCTTTTGGGTGGTACTGCTATGTGGCTTTTTGCGAGTGCTGCTGCAGCACAGGAACTTAATGCGTTGGTCTGGTGCGATCATGCTGACGAAGCGTTGATCAAGCCGTTTGAAGAGCGGCATGACGTAAAAGTAAACGTGCGCGAATACGAAGGGACTGGCGCAGCATTAGCGCTATTGGAACAATCCCGACCTGGTGATTGGGATGTGTTGGTGATTGACGGCATCGATGTATTCAGAACAGTTGAGACAGGCCTTCTTGCACCTTTGCCGAAAGAAGAGCTGCCAATAGATGACATGTTTCCTGAAGTAGTAATGGAAGAAAACAATAGTAAAGATGGCGTCTGGTATGCCGTAACCGAGAAGTTCGGTTATAATACTATTTCTTATAATTCAGAAAAAGTCGACGTGGCGGATATGCAAAACTTGGCTACTGTATGGTCTGATAAGTACTCTGGGCGTATCTCGATTTATGATTATTATCTACCTGTGATGGGTCTTGCTGCAATTGCAGAGGGGATCGAGACCTCAACCATCAACGAAGCCGCCCTGGATGCGATAAGCCCAGTACTTACCCAAATGCGGTCAAGTGCCGCTTCTGTAGCTGGAGTTGTTGCTGCACAGACAGCTCTAGCTACTGGCGAGGTTGATATTGTGGTCGGCGGCGGTGAATGGCTAACTGCCGTGTTAGCGGAAGAACAACCTGAAATGACTTGGACCATTCCAGATCAAGGGGCAGTACGTTGGACCCAGTCCATCGGTATGCTAGCAGACAGCGAGCAGAAAGAACTTGCATTAGAATTTATCAAATACATTGTAAGCCCTGAAGGACAAGCCAGACTGTCGACGTCCTCCTGCTTTTGGGGGATGCCGGCAAATGCAAACGCTAGAGATATCTTGTCAAAGGATCAAAAGGCAGTTTTGCGTTGGGATGAACAAGGTGAGTTTCTAAGCCGAACTCAACTTTATCCGGCACCCGACACCGAGCTTGACATCGCAATGCAAGACCTTTGGCTCGATAAACTCAGTCAGTGAAGTCCGATAATGTAAAATGGGGGTGGGGTTTTGTAACCCCAGCCCTTTTTTGGACGATCGCCTTTTTTGTTGTGCCATTGGCAGTAATGGCTGCAATGAGTTTTGCGAATTTGGAGGGCCGTAGTCTTACATGGGGCTTTCATCTGGACAACTACGAAGAATTAGCGACTCGCACATATCTAAAGCGTGCAGTTCTCGTTTCTTTAGAGATTACTCTTACGGTCACTTTGGTATCGGTCGTTTTAGCCTACCCCCTAGCTGCAATTATTGCCTTTCGGGTGCCTTTGCGTTGGCAAAGAATAGTACTGCTTCTCGCCATTCTGCCTTTTTGGACCTCATACGTAGTGCGTTCATATGCTTGGCTTCTAGTGCTAGCGCGGGAGGGGTTGATTAATCAGACGTTGATAGAGTTGGGGATTATTACCGAGCCTCTCACGCTAGCAAACACCCGGTTTGCGACTGTGACAGGTTTTGTGCATTTCTTTGTCATGCTGCTAACACTCACCATCTATGCCAATCTAAAGCAGTTGTCTCCGAATTATCGATTAGCAGCTATGGATTTGGGCGCTAATACCTTCCAGACCTTTCGGCACGTGATAATGCCTCTTACCCTTCCAGGTATTGTAACTGGTGCTTTCTTGACCTTTGTTCTGTGCATAGGCGATTATGTTACTCCCCATATCCTTGGCGGTAACAATGAATTGACGATGCCGCAGGTGATCATGGTACAGCTTGGACGTCGCGCCGATTTCCCGCTGGCGTCTGCGCTAGCTATGGTAATGATGGGGATGGTGACACTGGTCTACTTGGCTTCCGCTCGCTGGCTAAGGATCGATAGAGTATGACGCGTAGTTTTTCATGGCTTTATCTCGCTATCGCATTTGGATTCATCTATTTGCCTGTTGGGGCATTGGTGTTGTTCTCGTTTCAGGATGGAGGTTTACCGGTACCGCCTTTTAATGGACCTTCTCTGAGGTGGTACGGCGAGGTCTTATCAGACCGGAACGTGACTTCTGCATTATTTCATTCGCTGCTCGTCGCTGTAGGGTCATCTGCTATAGCCGTTATGCTTGGTTTTTTTGCGGCCTATGGACTGGCGCGATACGTCCTGCCGGGGTCAGTCTTTATTCGTGCTCTTCTAATTGCTCCGTTGACAGTTAGTTACCTAATCGTGGGTCTAGGCCTTTTGATAGTGCTTACAAGAATGGGATTAGGATTATCTTTAATAACAGTCGGCATTGGCCATGTAGTTATCAACTTACCATTAGCTTTCGCTATCATCTACGCCTCAATGGGTGCGCAGCACGAAAATGCCGAGCGTGCTGCACGTGATCTGGGGGCAACTGAAGCTTGGGTGCTTCTGTTAGTAACGGCACCAATGCTGAGCCCAGCTATAGCTGCTGCCTTTTTTCTTTCGGTTACTTTGTCTTGGGATGAATTTATAATCGCGTTTCTTCTTACCCGTTTCGATATTACTTTGCCTGTTGAAATTTGGTCAATGCTGCGATCGGGCCTATCACCTAGCCTAAACGCAATCGGCAGTTTTGTCTTTCTTATCTCAGTTGCAGCATTGTTGTTGTTGGAACTCACAGTTCTTAGGAGGCGAAAGTAATGTCCGCATCGGTGTTTCTGAGTGGTTTGAGTCATTGGTTTGATGATTTTCAAGTTTTAAACGGGATTAATCTTGAAATCGCAGCAGGTGAATATGTGGCACTACTTGGTCCCTCAGGTTGCGGTAAAACCACACTTTTGTCAGTTCTGGGCGGGTTTATCCAACCAACTGATGGGCAAGTCTGGATTGGTTCGACGGATATGACAAACGTGCTGCCGGCCAAACGTCCTACCACGACGATGTTCCAGGACTATGCACTTTTCCCTCACATGAGCTTGCGCGATAATGTCAGCTTTGGGCTGCGTATGGCAGGCACACCCCGTCGACAAAGATATCGTCTGGCTGATGAAAAGTTAGATCTTGTAGGATTGAAAGCTGACGGTAGTAAGCGACCACATGAGCTCTCTGGTGGGCAACGTCAGCGCATCGCCTTGGCAAGAGCGCTTGCAGTAGAGCCCCAAGTGCTGCTTCTGGATGAGCCACTCGGAGCACTCGATTTAAAGTTGCGTCGAGCAATGCAGGATGAGTTGAAAGATATCCAAAGGCAGGTCGGGACAACATTTGTCCATGTTACTCATGATCAAGAAGAAGCTATGGCAATCGCTGATCGTATTATAGTGATGAATGCCGGTAGGGTTGAAGATGTGGGACCTCCAGCAAGAATATATCGTGAACCCGCAACTCTTTTTACTGCAGACTTTATGGGTGAGATGAACCATATTGACGTTCGGATTATCAATTCGAAGGTTGAGACTGTGTTAGGCTTAACCGACTCCTTGGATCTACCAGACGGGGTAGGTAAACTTTGCGTTCGCCCGGAAGCACTGAGTATCGACGGCAACGGGCGTTCCCTGGGGAACGTAATATTGCAAGATGCTACGTTTTTGGGGAGCTATATCCGCGCTCGTTTTGCGCCGACTGATGCCCCAGATCAGATACTTGTGGCACATCTTCCACCTACGCAAACTCCAAAAACGGGTACAGTTTTAAAGATGTATGTTGAGACTAATTCCTTCTGTTATTTCCCGGATAACATGGAGAAACAAAATTGAAAGTGTTTACCCTGTAAAATTAGGCCAATTAACGTATAGTGTTTCGATGTTTATTTGCTTTCTTTTTTATCCAGCCACGCGCGAATAATACAGCGATGTGCAACCCCATTATAGCAGCCGAAATGTCCACCGTGTGCGACATGGTTTGTGTAGAGTGAAACCAAACTGCCACTCATTATCATTGACCCGTCTACCTTTGATAAATTTGAAACGGAATCTTTTGAGAACAACAACGTTTTTCAATGTAAAAGTACAGTAGAATTGATGATATATCACAACGGTCAGTTGAGAAAAAGTTCAGAACTTTCATTCGGTTTGCGCATTAAAAAATTCAACCAAGAAGAGGCCCATGTAGTTTTCACTGAAAACTTTCCCACTATTTTATTCAAAACAAAAGACCATGAAAGGTTCGTTCTTACGGAAAGATCAAATGTTGTTTTTCGAACCTACTACATTTACGACTATCAAAAATTCGACGGCAAAATCAGTTTTGGGGAATTGGAAAATTTAACATTTGGTGAACTAGAGGAAAAATCAGCTATCCAACCCTTCAACAGATTCAGGATGTATAACTTGATTCCTTTTACTACAATTATTGAGGCAAAATATTATAAGATATAAGTCAATATACCTTTTTAAATTGAAGATATTGCTTCATGCATTTTATATAATTTTTAGCCGTTACCGTAGCCCTGCCCAAAAGTGTTATTAGACCAATCACCAAGCTGATCAATCATTTCTGACTGGACTCCTGCGTTTCTCAGCCTGTCACGGAAACTATGCTTGAACGAATGTACGACAGCATCAGGCACGCGCTGCTTGGGCCACTTATTCAATGCTGCCGAACATGAGTTGTCCTTGCAGCCATTTTGATCAGTATAGGTGTTGAATAAAAATGGGTTAGTACGTTGACGATGCAAGATTTTAATTGTTTCATAGGACGCCCTAACAAGTGGAATAAGCCCTTCACTGCTGACCGTTTTCAATGGTCTCCAACGGTGTGGGATGATATTATTATTCAACACAAATATCCTTATATTAGTCTTATTCATAATTCTTTTAGGCCTTTGAAATTCGCAAGCAGCAAGCGACTTATCCCACTTGTTGGAGCACACTTTGAGGCAATTAAAATTATGAATTGTTGACTTGTTTACAAGTTTTTATTCAACACCAAAACTAGTCAATGCGGCTGCAAGGGCAACTCATGTTCTGCCGCTTTGAATTAGTGTTCAAAGCAATATGTGCCTGATGCTGTAATATACTTCTTCAGGCATAGCTTTCGTGATCGATTTAGGAATGCGGGTGTGCAATCGGAAATGATTGATCAGCTCAGTGATTTGCCTAATAAAAATATAGGACAGGGGTATGGGGAGGGCTTTCTTTATAACGCAACGACACATATTGAATGATTTTGGTTTCTAAATAAAAACTATGTAAGTTAATGTGAAATGTTTCTGTATGAAAACCAATGTAAAAAAGAAGATACGCATAACGTATTTTAGAATTTAATGGGGAAAGCATATGCAACTAATTGAAGCTGTGAAAAAAGAAGAAGCTGAGGGCGCTGTAAAAGAGTCCCTCGAGGCTATAGAAGGTGAAATCGGATTTGTACCCAACGGAATGGCCGTTGCCGCTAATTCCCCTGCAAGTCTTAAAATGATGTTTGCGATGGATGAGGCTTTAAAGGAAGGCGAGTTGAATTTCACCCAAAGGGAAATGATTGCTCTTGCTGTATCACAGGCAAACAATTGTAGATATTGCCTTTCAGCACATTCTGAATTTTGCTCGATGGCAACAGAATTAGAGACAACGGATATTATCAGGGCGCGGTTATGTGAAGCAGATGACCCAAAAGATCAAGCAATGCTGGATCTTGCAGTTGCGGTTGTTGAAAAGAGAGGTGAATTGCCCGAAAATCAACTAAAAAATGCAAGGGAAAATGGGCTTTCAGATAGCATGATAATTGAAGTTATTTCAAATGTAATAAGTGCGATGTATGGGAATTACGTCAATCATGTTGCAAAAACAGAAATTGACTGGCCTCTTTGTCGTATGGACCTGTAGATTAACCCTAACTCGTCTACTCCACATCATCTACAAAACAAAACATGCATACAGATTAGATGGTTGAGCACATTGATGGATAGCAAAATGTTGCCTAGCACAAGAGTTAGGTTCATGGAAGCATCGCTGTATTCCTTTAAGCAGCACCTGTATCTCTGCAACGGCATTGCAAATAAGCCTCAAAAATCAGATGGTCTCAAACAATAATATTACATTTAGTTGAAAGAGCTGCGGGAGAGAAGGCTTTTTAATCATCTTGGGCCCGCTTAGATTAAGAAGATGCTGCACTCCTAGGAATTTTTTGTGTACAATGTAAACGGCTGACGCGGAGAGTATGAAACCGATTTTTGCAAGCTCAGTTACCGCCTCGACTAGGATACACAAAGCTACAAACACAGCAAGGGGAGGCGCAAGGTAGAAAAGCGAGGAATTTTTGTTACATCATCGCGTTTCATTAGGGCTATATAAATTCCAACCAAAACGATAGAGTTGGCTAGCACAAGATAAGCGAGGCATACTATCAGTTGGGGTTGCCAGTCAATCTCCATAGTCTCGGTGAAAAATGCAATGGGCGTGAGTATACAAACGTCAATTAAATAGGGAATGATGCCACTAATTACTGGGTCAGTTTTACTATATGTAAATTCTCAAAAATGGTTGCAATTGTTATTCCGGCTAAGGCACCCAATTCAAGAAAAAGCGCAATCAAAGGGCTTATGCCTAACGAATTGCTCAATGTGGCCACAAGAACCACTCCTAGTAAGCCAATAATCAGGCCAACCCAAAGAAACATGCTGCTTCTATGCTGAGACGGGCTAGGCAAAATTGCTGCGACAAGTATCGGTTGAAGTGACATAATAACAGTAGCTGTGCCAGCATTTATACCTTGCTTAATGCAAGATAAGTCAAGTTAAAATATACACACTGAATAAGAAACCCAGTTATGACCATAATAAACCAATCTTGCATTTCAGTTGGCCACTCAATCGGGACCCAAAAAATGCATGGCAAAAGTATAATTGCCGCAATGCCGTATCGAATAGCTAGCATAGTCATAGGCTCGATGTGCATTAGTCCAAGTTTTGCAAATTTGTATCCGCCTGACCAAAAGATTACGAATATGAATGGCGCTGCCATCCAGAAATACTTATTTCGCATCTTATCCCTTTATACAGTGGCCTTTTTAGCTGAAATATATATGGAACTAGTAATGTAGGTACCCCATAGCGCAACCATTTTTAGCTTCGCTTTTGGTCAATCAAATTTCCAATGCAGACTTTGCGCCTCTAGGTGACCCTGAGATTTTCTTTCTAAAGATATAATTGCGGTGAAAAAAATCATTCCAATTTTCGTGAACGATTTAAGCTAGAGTTTAAGGCTTGTTGCCATTTTTGCAATCCGCCTGTTAAGTCCAAAACTTTAAGTCCCGCCTCAGTAATTCCGCCAGTTGTAAGTAAATCGTCAAGCAATTTCCTCGGTCTATCAGAATTATTTTCGATCACGTTTGCTGCAGCGGACGACAGCATTCTCGAAACCAAAACTCGCGAATATCGCGCATCTAAACCATGTATCTCAGCCCAATTGCTGGCCTCGTCTATTAGCGCATGAGTATAGCCGTAAAAAGCACCAAATATGCTTGCTATTTCAAAATTTATCTCTTCTTCAAGTGGATGCGCAGATCCAAGGTCATCAAATAACTTAAATATACGCTCGTCATTTGGTTGAAATGCTGTTGGTCCTTCAAGTAAGCGTACTGCTGAAATAGGCATCGCTCTAAATGCTTTTGCAGGCTGAACAGCATCCTTTATTGCCAGAAGCCTTATTCCTGCTGCTATTGAAACGGCACACTGATTTTTACGCCATGGTAAATTCTTAGCAGTAGTAGTAATATCTTTTGGTAAGGTTGCCAAAATTACCAAATCGGACTTAGCTACTACCTCTGAATTATTTTTGGCAACTGTGCAATTAAACCTCTTTGAAAGAGCGGCAGTTCTTTTTAAATTACGCGGTGACAAGATGATGGTTCTATTAAGTTTACTTAGACCTTCAACCAAGCATTGCCCAAGAAAACCAACACCTATTATACCGACTGTTGGTCTGTGTTTTGCTCCGGGCATCTTTCTCTCGCAATCTGTGCTAAAGGAGAATAAAAATCTTCTACCTTATAACAAACTATTGCACCATTTTTGACCAGATCATTTGATATATCAACTGGAAGGTCCGAATTTGAAGTAAATAGAACTTTATTTAATTTTCCTCCAATAAAAATTGGAATTTTATGTTGTTGGTTTTCAAGTTCACTGTTGAGCTGTTCCAAAAAATCCAGCGCTATACCATTGTATGTACTTAAAAATATTGCGTCTGCTTGTCTTGCAAATTTGGTTAGTGATTTTGCATCAACACTGACACCGCCATCGATAACCTCTAGACCAATAAATTTAAGAATTTCTTCTAATAGACGCTTTCCGTACTCGTGTACGTCCGTGGTAGCTGTTACGATCTTTAAATTAGAATTGCTCAAAGTATTGAATTCATCTGAGCTAATTCCAGCACAGGCTTTTTTAGCAAGGTCAGAGATTTCTTTTAGAACTGGAGAAGGTTCAATTGGCTTATGCCTATTTGGAGCTTTCCCATCTGGCTCGCCAGGCCCAAATTTTTCTTCCAATGTCTTTGCACCAATTCTTCTTAAACTCAACATCAGCTCTAAAGCGTCTGAAATATCGATCCCAATGTCACAAAGTCCCTCTAGGACATTACGCTTAAATCTATTGGCACCTTCAATCAGCCGATTTGATAAATCATCGGTTGGGTGGCTATTTATAATTTCACAATAATCCGAAGATTTTTCCACAAGTTTGCCACAGAAAATTTGTGCGTTGATTATTTCCTCAACTGTTGGGATTCTTTGTGCCTCCGTTATCGGAACGGGATTGATAGCGTGGCCACTAGGTCTTAACATTTGGGCTTGAATGTCCACATTTAAATAGGCTGCTAAGACAGCGTAGTTGGCGGCATCATTATCAGAAAATGCTGTAGTATTGCCGTAAATCATGGTACCTGGAGTGTTCGTCATGCTTTTGAGGGCTTTTTGAAAGGCAAATCGACTTAGTGGTTGAGAGAACGTATGCCCGTAGCAATGACTAACTTTACCACCGAGCAATTCATCAACGATATATTGCTCAAGCAAAACAGAGCCGAGTGCCGATGCCAAGTCGGTGAAACGCGAAGCAAATCCATCGTCGATATTAGAGTGTATAAGGACTGGTACTTTTTGTGCAGAAGCAAGACTTATTGCGATGATACTAGCTTCAGTGGTTTGTATGTCATCTGTCCATCCTGGAAGTTCAAATGTGAAATACTGCCCGAGATTTCCAATCGAAGTGGAACCCGCCTGAAGGGCGGCTTTGGTATTTTCAATCGCTGCAGGCATACCAATCACAAAGTCACCGAAGTGGGGTGCAACTGGTGCTGCATTGGCAAGTTTAACAAATTCGTCTTCCGTTTCTAAAATAAGTCCTGTGCCGCGTGGTTTGCCTTTGCGAAACTCCTTTGGGTATCCCATCGACCAGTCTAGACAGATACCAAATCTATCAACACGAAAACTATTTTTTTCCAAGGCTTCATAAATTGAGGTTGCCGCATCACACGTTCTGCGCAAACTGCGAAATCCAATTTGTGCGTGCTGCATGATTTTTTTGCGAGCAGACTGGCGGTTTTTATAATTCAGTTCGCAAAGTTCATTTTCAAATGTCAAAAATTCGGAATAGCCAACAGAAATTGTTCCTGCAAGTTTATGTCCAGCCTGTTTAAGCTCTTCTGTGCAAACAAATTCATTCTCTGGTAAAACTGATGATCTAGTTAAATGGTTGTCTTGCAATATCAATCCGTTTCACCCAATGATTTCTAGCGTTGTCCGAGCAGAAAAAACTTGTAACTTTTTAGCCTTCATTATTATTTTATTCAATACAAGCGTAGTTAAAACGACCCATTTAAGGATCTTAGTTGTGTACCCGATTTCAAAAAAAGATGAAGAAGTTAGCGAAGCCTTTTTGTCCGCTGCCGAATTAAATAATTACGAAGAAAAAGGGTGGATAGTACCGAAATGGGAATTTCCGCAGGAGCTTATTTCTGAAATGCGGGAGGAATATAAGGCCTTACTAGAACGAAATAGTAATCTTTCACCAGATATAATGATGGCTCCGCATCAAACCCAAGGCGGCTCGATGGGTGTCATTGGCTCTGATAAATGGTTAGATTTTGCAACACACCCTGCTGCAATGACAATAGCCCGACAGTTGATTGGACCAGATATCATTCTTTGGGGGACGACTATTTTTGGTAAACCGCCACAAAATGGAAAGGAGACACCATGGCACCAGGATGGTTTTTACTATCCAATTAAACCCCTAGATGTTTTGACATTATGGATTCCTCTAGACGATGTTACTCCCGAGAATGGTCCTATGAAATTTATACCTGGGTCTCATAAAACGCGAAAGATATTCAGCCACAGTTGGCAGGAAGGAAAAGATAAAACGATAAATATGGTTTGTGATAGCGAACACTTAGACTTAGTCAACGCCGAGCCTCTTATTATTCGTGCTGGCCAAATGTCCTTCCATGACGTTTATATAATACATAGTTCTCAAGCCAATTTAACCCATAGGAGGCGTGCCGCTTTTGTTGTTCGTTTGATGCCTGCTTCTAGTTTTTATGATCATAAACTAGGATTAGAAATTGGTAGGAAACATCCATTACAAGGCTATGGTGAGCGACCTCTTTATTTAGTGAGTGGTGATGATAAAGCGGGTAATAATTTTGAAATTGGTCATCTGAATTAAAATTCTACAAACTACGCCGTTATCATGTTTTCAAGACGAGGTAAGGCTATGACGTTTTTAAATTTCTTTGGGGAAATGAATTTTTAACATTTTGAAAATCACTTTTGAGGCCACCTAGCAAGGTTTAGCTGTAGCTTCTCAGAATACTGCGGCTACTAGGTCGAGGTGAGATACCTCCAATCTGAGCTGGACCCACAATCCAACTTGACGTTTTTCAGACGGCCATTTTTGACTTCACGATTAACTCAGTTGGATCTTGTATTCCTGATTCAAACAGCGCATTTATCCACCTCTTCAGAAAGCAGTCGGAATTCTATCATGCAGCCTTTCAAGGCGATTTCTTTAAAATTGATCTCGGTGATGGCTTTCATCACCATGATTTCAATGATTAAAGTCACAGCTGTCATAGTGCCACCCGGGCAAGCAGTATTCTTTCGTTCTGCTGTTGCCATACCTGTCATTTGCGGTTGGCTTTTGATGCGCGGTGAATTTCGTAGCGGACTGCGCGCTATCTCACCGTTGGGACATGTGTGGCGTGGGATCTTGGGCACCACAGCCATGGGGCTTACATTTGCTTCCCTCGCTTATCTACCTCTGCCTGAAATAACTGCGCTCAGTTATACGGCCCCATTGCTGACAGTAGTTTTCGCCGCTTTTTTGTTAGGTGAGCGGCTACGGCTTTTTCGAATTACGGCGGTTGGCTTGGGATTCTTTGGGGTATTCGTGATCCTTGAGCCACGGCTGACAATGCTGTCACCTGGCCTTTTTGAGTCGGAGGCTAGATTTGGAGCTACTTTAATTCTCTTGGCCGCGGGATTTATCGCCTTAGCACACATTCAGATTCGAAAATTGGTTCAAACCGAGCATCCGGCAGCTATTGCATTTTATTTTAGCTTGACTTCAACACTAGCCTCGTTGCTGACAGCCCCATTCGGATGGACAATATTAACTCCGAAAACGTTCTTATTATTGATTGGAGCAGGTATTTTGGGTGGAGTAGGCCAGATCTGTCTAACACTTTCCTTTCGTTACTCACCGGTCACGGTTGTGGCTCCATTTGACTATGCTTCAATGCTCTTTGCGCTCTTGATTGGTTATTTTATTTTTGCAGAGATACCAAGCTTACAAATGCTGATCGGAGTAGCAATCGTGATTTCGGCGGGTATTTTGATTATCTGGCGAGAGGCCCAACTGGGACTGGAGGGTGGCAAAGCAAGGGGGCTCAAAACTCCGCATGGCTGATAATGGCAATTCAGGCTTAACAAGCCTACCACGAGTAACGTTTCTATGAGCCATTTAATTTTGCTAAAATGCATATCTTGATTTGGTCAAAGTTAGGCTAGTTTCGAGTTTACTTACCAAAACTTTGCTCATCAAAAGAGGGTGAGAAAACACGCTCAGGAAAGGTACCCCCGCAATGAATAACTCAGACATGGATATGAAAAACTTTTGATTAATCTATTTAGTTGTGAGAATTGTGGAGGAGGAAATCGCCAAAAAGGCGATTAAGCGAGGAATATTTTAAAATCCAAAGCATCGTTGTCTTAACTATTTTGTTTGCGGCGCTTTTGCATGCGTCTTGGAACTTTGTTCTCAGAGGCTCAAGAGATAAATTTTTAAGCATGAGTGCAATTGCCTTGGGCCATATGCCACTTGGTGTTTTAGGGTTGATATTCTTTGGATTTCCGAGCTCGCAAAGCCTTATCTATGTATTGGCTAGTTCTTTCCTACATTTCTTTTATCAGCTTGTTTTACTTAATGCATATAAACATGGTGAATTATCGCAAGTCTATCCAGTTGCACGAGGAATCTCTCCTCTAATCATCGTTGTGGTAATTACATTTTTTATGGATGAAAATTTGTCGGGCTTCGAACTCATTGGGATTGCCTGTATTTCAATAGCTCTAATTTTTTATGGTATAAAAATTGGGCTTGGGTCCAGGCTGGAACTAAAGGGATTTGCTTTTGCGATATGGGCAGGCCTGTTCATTGCATCATATTCTTTGGTTGATGGATATGGAGTTAAGGTTGCACAAAATGCAATTGGTTTCTATAGCGCGATAACTATTATAAATGGATTAATGTTCGTCTTATTCTTGTTATTTTGTAGCAGAGAAACTTTTCCAAATCTTGTAAGAAAGGGACAGAAAATTTTCTGGATAGGAGGTTCTGTTTCATTTGTGGCATATGCACTGGTGGTATGGGCTTGTTTGTATCTTCCGATCCCCGTAGTTTACACTTTGAGAGAAACTTCAGTATTTTTTGCAATTATACTCGCTACTATGTTTTTAAAGGAGAAATTGACCATTTATAAAATATTACTGATCCTTACGCTTTGTACTGGTGTTGCCCTGATAAAACTTAGCCTATAATTTGCGAACCAAATTCACTATTATTGAAAAAATACACAAAATATACCATACGTCAGTGATACCCATTGATTAAAAATTGGATACTTTTTCCATGCTGAAAACGTAGTATTTTGTAAAATTTTCAAAATTACCTTACGAAACCACGCTTCTGAAAAAAACAATGAGCAAGTTTTTTATGTGCCAATTTTTTAAAAACCTTTTCAGTTTTGTTGGCATAGAATTAGGCATAACATACTTTTTGAAATCAATAGATCGCGGCGTGAAAAATTGTGTAGGAATTAATGCAAGTATCTGATATTCCTTACGTTAGCACCGGTAGCTCAGCTGGATAGAG
>CACPHA010000062.1 GCA_902633655.1 Paracoccaceae bacterium | reverse complement strand
ATGACAGCGCTCAATCCTGTAATGAAGGTGGGAGAACAAATAGCTGAGATACTAGAAATTCACACTGGACTTTCTCCAGGTGCTCGCAAAGCGCGAGCTATGGAAGCAATGGAAGACGTCAAGCTCCCTGATCCCAAAAAAATTTACTATTCTTTTGCTCACCAACTTTCAGGTGGTCAAAGACAGCGTATCATGATCGCGATGGCATTGGCGCTTGAACCAGATCTTTTAATTGCCGATGAGCCCACAACTGCTCTAGATGTCACTACACAAGCAAGTATCCTAGAGCTAATTAAGGATATTCAACGCCGGCGTAACATCGGAGTTCTTTTTATAACACATGACTTTGGGGTAGTAGCGGATATTGCAGACCGCGTTGTTGTTATGAAATATGGCGAAATTGTTGAACAAAACACCGTTGCTTCCGTGCTAAAAAAACCCAAACATGAGTACACTAAAATGTTAATCAGCAGTGTACCATCATTAGAACCTCCGCCGAGCCGTGCCAATGATGCGAAACCTGCATTACAGCTAAACGCAGTTGATAAAAAATTTGGTAAAAGAAGTTTCTTCAGCAAAGGCCGTATTGTTCATGCTGTAAACCAAGTTGACTTAAATGTTGCCCCGGGCGAGACACTTGGTGTCGTTGGAGAGTCCGGTTCTGGCAAATCAACTGTGGCGCGATGTGCCATAAGACTCATCCAACCTGATACCGGCAAGATAATTGTTGAGGAAACAAACATCGCAAACTTGGGAGAAACTTCTCTCCGCCCCTTAAGGAGGAACATACAAATTGTTTTTCAAGACCCATACAGATCACTCAACCCACGCCGGACTATTGGTCAATCAATAGTGGAAGGCCCAATCAATTTTGGGCAGTCTACAGTTGAAGCAATCAAAAAAGCAAAGGACCTTATGAAAATTGTTGGGTTGAAGCCAAATAATTTTGATAGATTTCCCCATCAATTTTCCGGAGGTCAACGGCAAAGAATATGTATTGCCCGCGCCCTAGCAATGGAGCCTAAAATATTAATCGCAGATGAAGCAGTTTCTGCGCTTGACGTCTCAGTGCAAGCTCAAGTCCTAGACCTACTTGAAGACATTAAAAAACAGTTCTCCCTGGCAGTTCTATTCATCACACACGATCTTCGGGTGGCAGCGCAAATATGTGACAATATCGTTGTTATGAATAAAGGGGAGGTTGTCGAAAGTGGTTCAACGTACGAGATATATAATAAACCAAAGAAACCTTACACCCAATCTTTACTCAAAGCAGCTCCAGGTCAAGCGTACTTTTAGGTACATTTACTCAACTTGACGAAGCAGAATTTAGCAAGCCATTGGAGGAAGGTGATCTATGATTAAGATTTATTCCGCAAAAAATATAATCACCATGGACCGTAATTGGCCAGACGCAACTCATGTGGCTGTTCGCAACGGATACATATTGGCAGTTGGAGACGAAAAATGTGCAGATGGTTGGGGAGAGGCTGTGCTCGATAATAGACTTGAGGATAAGGTTTTACTCCCGGGTTTTATTGAGGCTCACGCACATGTAAGCGCCGGTGGCGTTTGGCGTTATACCTATTGTGGCCACTATACGAGAACTGACCCAGAGGGAAAAGAATGGTCAGGATTAAGTACTTACGACGCATTGATAGATCGACTTAAGACTGAAGCCCAACTCTTGCCTCAAGGTCAACCAGTGATTGGATGGGGATTTGATCCTAACTTTTTAGATGGATCACGGCTAAACCGTCATCATTTAGATAAGGTGTCTGACTTGCATCCAGTAATAGTACTTCAATCAAACTTTCACGTACTCACCGCAAATACATTTGCCTTACAAAAGGCACATTTGTTAAACGGCAGCAATACTGAAGGAGTTTTGATGGGTGACGATGGTTTGGCCAGTGGAGAATTACAAGAGTTTGAGGCCATGAGGCCTGTAATGGAAAAATCTAACGTAAGCATCAAAGATCTATCCGATGAAACTGCATTTAAAAATTATGGAAAAATCTCTCAACGTTGTGGGGTTACCACTGCCGCGGATCTTTTATCAGATTTGGACCGAAATGAAGTGAATATGCTTGAGTCTGTAACGGGACAAGAGGATTTTCCGATTCGATACGTTCCGATAATGAATGCGATGGATAATGACCCCAATCTTGAAGCAAAACGTGCCCTGGAACTAAGATTTCGCTCAACTGATAAGCTACACCTGGGCCGGGCTAAGCTTTTTACAGATGGCGCCATACAGGCGGGCACGGCAAAACTAAAAGAGCCTGGTTATTTCAAAATTAAAGACCAGGGCATATGGAATATGGATGTGCTACATTTCAAAAATGCTGTAAAAGTACTACACAGCGCTGGAGTAAAGACGCATATACACTGTAATGGTGATTTGGCTTCAGAATTGGCTATTAGCGCCTACGAAGAGGCGATTATTGAGTCTCCTAACCCTGACCTCAGGCACACACTTGAACATGTGCAGCTCGCGGATATCTCTCAATTTCGAAGAATGCGTGCATTAGGCCTTACAGCAAATATTTTTGCAAACCACATATATTATTTCGGTGATATTCATTGGACTAAATCAATTGGTCCACAGCGTGCGACACGCATGGATGCCTGCAAAGACGCACTTGAAATATTTGATGGCTGCTTTGCCATTCACTCCGATGCGCCAGTAACACCAATGTCACCCCTATTCACAGCTTGGTGCGCAGTTAATCGTAAAACGCAGTCAGGTCGGCATCTCGGAGATAGTCAAAAAATTTCTGTTGAGCAGGCTCTTTATGCTATAACTATGGGAGCAGCTTACGTCTTAAAAATGGAAGATCAGATTGGCTCTATTGCCCCAGGAAAACGGGCAGACTTCACAATTTTGGCAGAGGATCCAACAAAGGTAAACCCAAAAAATTTAAAAGATGTCCCTGTTATTGGAACAATTTTAGGCGGCGAATTAACGAGTTAGGAAGATCTCTTACAAAGGTATGCAATCAGGATATTTGATTGATACGCGATCAGTAATACTCGTCATTACCTTTGACACCTTAAATCCATTTGAGCCGTAAAAAATCATTCCAAAAATAACTGGTCAACAAAAACCGATCTTTAAAAGGTACTTTGTGAATCAAGACCCCATCAAAGATATATTCTCGATCATTGACAGTTTTATGCATCCCATAAAAGACATGAGAAGCTTTGCTTACGCAGTATTGAGTATCAGTCTTATTACATAAAGCCTCTACATTTTGATCTAGTAAGATGATCAAAAGAAAGATCGCTCAGAGATTTTGTTTACTACTAAAATTATATGGAAAAGAATACTTTATTAGTGCATATTTGTTGAATAAAATAGCAAGGTATGGTGCGATATTTTCACTGATGATTTTATCGCTTGTTGCTGGGTGAGTTGATATTTACAACGATGCGATTGTTTGATTTATCAGGGCTTCCATCAGGCTTGTCAGATTGGCCTCTCCGTCAGAGAATCTACTTAAGCTTAGCTAACATCTATTTGTCAAAATTTTAACTGAAGTCACATGCGCAAACTCATTTGTAAAGATTTCATAGGACGGTGGTCGATAACCCGCAACATCCATGATGAAATGAATGGAGAAAACAGTATTTTTTTAGGTGAAGCCAATATAAAAAAGGAAGAACTGCATTTTCATTATAAAGAGCAGGGAAAGCTTAGTTTATCGTATCATGCATCAGTAAACGCTGCACAATCTTATTTTTGGAGGCCTGTAGGTAACTCAGTTTTTGAAATTTTTTTCAATAATGGAGATTATTTTCACCAATTAGATCTAACAATGGCTGTAAAATTAGGCATCTACTGCACAGATTATTTATGTATTTCTGACCTGTATAAAGTACAGTATAATTTTTCTCAATTTCCAGATTGGAGAACAATTTGGCACGTAACAGGGCCTAGAAAGAAGTATCAAATTTACAGTTGCTTCAAACGAATTTAGAAGATTCCAAATTTCCCCGTAAGGTTTTTTTTAAACGGTGTAATTTATTTACTTGTCTATTTTCTAAAAAATGAGTTCATTAGCTCTAAAATACAATCTTAGGAGTCGAAATGCGCATACATTCAACAGGAACAGTTCTAATTGAGCAGCTATCGCATCGTGAAAGCTCAAATACAATCGTCAAACAAATGATTTTGATCGTGGTAGGGATTATCTTTCTCGCTATAGCGGCTAAAGTTAAAGTACCTATGTGGCCTGTTCCAATAACGATGGGCACTTTTGCAGTATTGTCTATCGGCGCGGCCTATGGAGCTAAGCTGGGTGTTGCAACAATTGTAGCATACTTGATAGTAGGTGCTTTGGGTTTCGATGTATTTGCTGGAAGCTCTTCGGAAATATACGGCCTGTCGTATATGCTGGGTGGTACTGGTGGCTATCTTTTGGGATACGTTCTAGCGGTTGTTGCAGTTGGTGCATTAGCCAGGATGGAATGGGACCGTTCTTTTGTAAAAATGGCGGTGGCTATGCTAATCGGTAATATTGTTATTTATATACCAGGCATTTTATGGCTGGGAATTCTTTATGGCTGGGACAAACCAATACTTCAATGGGGCCTGACTCCATTTTTGATAGGAGATTTCGCAAAACTGATTTTAGCTTCTCTTCTTTTACCAACAATGTGGCGTTTAATAGGAAGGGAAAAAGCTTAAAAAAATTTAAATACTGATGAGACACCGACCAGCCCCATACGTTGTCAAAAGGGGTAATCTCTAAATAAGTTTTAAGCATCGAAGGCTCCACAACTGAATGTGATAAATTTATCGGTATGCCCAAAGGGTAGCAAAGAAAAATTTTGCGAGCATTTTTTGAGAGCATTTTTTGAGAGCGCCAACATTACGGCAATAAACGCAACTTTGGTAAGTTATACTCGAACTATTATTGGTGATGTGAATTTTAAAAAACCAATGACTATCGCTGTAATTATCAAACAAGGGACCAAACCGCTCCCAGCATGATCACTCCTTGCCGACATAACAGATTTAGTTTTACTATACCGTTTCCATTAACCAAGTAGAGTTTACAAACTATTTCAATATCAATGAGACCCAGCTCAGTTTCTAAAAAAGCTTACGAATAGATAGATACAATATTCTAAATCACCTTGTTTAATGGCTATGCTGCAAGTTCAAAATCTTAAATTGGGTCTGAGCCGTGAGAACGGGATTTGTGATAAATCGCACAAATTCGCACCGGGCGAAATCGCGAAAAATATTTTGTCCGAAATACTTTTATAGTCTGCTATGAAATGAACTGCACTTTTTACGCAGATGATGTGATGGTCTGCAGGTTCTATGCCAACTACTCGGAAAAACTCTTGGTCCCAATTCTGACATCGATGCGAGCCAACTACCACTTGTATACCTGTATTTTTTATTTGCAGGCGAGCCATGGTCCCTAAATCCGCTTTGCTGCCACCCGCAACCGGCCCAGTGCACGTAAATTTTCCGTCAGATAACGCTATCACTCGCACATTTGCGCTCATAGGTTCTGAGTAAAAGCGCTCTCTGCCACCTAAAAATAAAGCTAAGTCTGCATCGATGCCAGCTTCTTTAGCGGCCTTAGCCGATGCAGGGTCATGCAATACTGCCATTACGGCATCGGTAACTTCTGCCTCTATTAGGGCCCGTAATATGCCAGTTGTATCGCCCGTTCCACCTGCACCAGGATTATCCTGTGGATCAGCAATAATAACCGGTCCCGCTAATGAAGAAGCTTGCAGGATAGCAGATTTTGCAGAGACTAATTTTGGATCGAATTTAGCTTCTGCTCCAGTTATTAATTGCAAAATATAATCCGCTTTTGCATCAGCTTCTTCTAGCACTGGGTCATATGCAACAATCGATGCTCCACAGCTGGGTATGTCGGCCGGTGGAAACCCCATAGCTAAATCGACAGAGGTACATTTGACCTGCAATATTTCATGATAAATTGATTTAGCGGGTTCATATTCTGTCGACTGTGCGGTAATTGGTATCAGAAAGTCGACTTGGCGAAATGACTTGGCAAGCCCCCATTTCATTTCAAATTCTAATAGTTGCGCAGCTCTTGCTCCAGTTTCAAAAAAATCTACATGTGGGTAGGTTCGATAAATAGTTATCACATTGGCGAGTTCAAAAAGTTGACTGCTTATATTGGCGTGAAGATCCAGGCTTATTGCAACAGGAAAATCTTCCCCCATTGCATCTTTTATTCTTCGTAATATCTCTGCCTCACCATCATCAAACTGGTGCGTTACCATTGCCCCATGTAAGTCAAGATACGCGGCGTCAGGCTGTATTCTTTTTATGCCATCGACTATCTCATTCGAAATTTCATCAAACGCATCGTCAGAAACATATCCACCGGGCTCGGCCATTGCCCAAACAATTGGATGAAGTTGGGCCTTTGAACTGTCAATAAAACCAGATATTGGGATATTTAAACCTTCAAAAACCTGGAAGATCTCTTTTCCGCGTGTCAGAGCCGGCCACGAACCCTGGCGAGTAAATTGATCTAGTGTTGTTTCGCCCGGCGCAAAAGTGTTAGTTTCATGCTGAAATCCAGCTATTGCAATTCTTATCATACTTTTTCTCTCTATAGTATTTATCACAAAATCGCACTCTCCTTTAGTAGCCAGATAAAAACGCACCAAAAAATGGCTCAATTTAATTAGAAAAGCGCAAAATCATTTTTATTGAATACTAATTTGCCAATATAGAAATGTTTTCAGGATCATAAGGACAGTCTTTTGCGATTTCAGCATCCCAAAGCCTATCAAACATCTTTACCTTTATCTTTGTGCCAACGGCTGCATGGTTAGGGTGGACATAACCCATGCCAATCGCTTTTTCAAAAACTACGGAATAACCACCAGAAGTCAGACGTCCAATGCGACTGCCGTCTTCTGAGTATAACACTTCGCGGCCCCAGGGATCTGCGTCCTCCGGCCCGTCAATAAGTAATGTAACACAGGTCGACCGAATACCGATTTTTTCCATTGCTACTTTTCCGTGGAAATTTTTGGCCGAATCGATGAACCGTGACAGGCCAGCCTCTACCGGTGTTGCATCACGCCCTAACTCGTTCCCAAATGCGCGATAGGATTTTTCCTGACGTAACCAATTCTGTGCACGAGCCCCAACCAGTTTCATTTCGTGCTTTTCACCAACTCCCTCAAGTAAATCAAAGAGATAATTCTGCATTTCAATAGGGTGATGCAGCTCCCAGCCTAGTTCACCGGTATAAGAAACGCGGATTGCATTTACAGGACACATTCCAAGTTCAATCTTACGACTAGAAAGCCATCGGAAGCGTTTATTGCTCAACGCAGTTTCAGGATCAGCATCCCTAATGACCGTATTAAGAACATCGCGAGATTTTGGACCAGCAATAGCAAACACTCCCCACTGCGTAGTAACATTTTGCACTTCGATATAACCAAAGTCAGCCACTTTATCTTCCGCAGACTTTATCAGGTAATCGCCATCATAGGATGTCCATGCACCCGCCGAGACAAGATAATATTCATGTTCTCGCAATCGAACGATTGTATACTCAGAGCGCGTTGTGCCATGGGTTGTCAGAGCATATGTGAGGTTGATACGACCTACTTTCGGGAGCCTATTGCACGTAAACCAGTCAAGGAAGGCAGTGGCACCTGGCCCCTTGACGATATGCTTCGTAAAGGCTGTGGCGTCAATTAAGCCAACACCAGTACGTATTGCCCTAGCCTCATCGACAGCATATTGCCACCACCCCCCACGACGGAAACTCCTACTTTCGCGGTCAAAATTTTCATTTGCATCGATTGGGCCGAAATAATTCGGCCGTTCAAATCCATTAACCGCACCAAACTGACCTCCACGCACCTTTTGGCGTTCATAAGCAGGCGCAGTCCGCAGGGGACGGCCTACCTCGCGTTCTTCATCAGGGTGGTGGAGAACGTAGACATGCTCATAGCACTCCTCGTTCTTCCGTGCGGCATATTCCGTTGTAATCCAATCGCCATAACGTTTTGGATCCAGCGAAGACATATCTATCTCGGCTTCACCCTGAACCATCAACTGGGCAAGATAATACCCTGTTCCTCCAGCAGCTGTAATTCCGAAGGAGAAACCTTCTGCAATCCACATATTTCGCAAGCCTGGTGCCGGGCCAAGTAGAGGATTTCCATCCGGTGTGTAGCAAATGGGGCCGTTATAATCGTCTTTGAGACCTACCGTTTCGGTCGATGGGATGCGGTGGATCATCGACATGTATTCTTCCTCTATCCTTTCTAGATCTAGCTGAAAAAGATCTGCACGAAAACTGTCTGGCACAGAGTATTCAAATCTAGCGGGTGCATTTCGCTCATAAGGACCGAGTATCCAACCGCCACGTTCCTCCCTTACGTACCATTTTGCATCCGCATCCCTTAGGACGGGATGCTCTTTATGGTACTTGCGCCACTTCTCAAGGGCCGGATCAGGTTCAGTGACTATGAATTGATGCTCTACCGGAATAGCGGGTATTTTTACGCCAAGAAGCCGCGCTGTACGCTGAGCGTGGTTACCTGTTGCTGTCACGACATGCTCAGCATGAATTACTTTTTGCTCATCTGAAGCGATAAGGTTTCCACCTTGTTCAACCATTTTTGTAAGTGTGACTTTCCACTCACTTCCTGTCCACTCGTACCCATCGGCTTGCCATTTTCGTTCGATAGTCACGCCGCGTTGTCGGGCACCTTTTGCCATGGCTGTGGTTACATCTGCAGGGTTAATATATCCATCTGTAGGATGATAGATTGCACCAACTAGATCTTCTGATCGAACCAGGGGATAGCGTTCCTTTATTTGGGTAGCGTTTAGCCATTCATATGGTACACCGCAAGTTTCCGCCGTTGTGGCATAAACCATGTATTCATCCATACGCTCTTGAGTTTGAGCCATACGAAGATTCCCAACGATAGAAAAGCCTGCGTTCAAGCCGGTTTCCGCTTCTAACGTCTTATAAAATTCAATGGAGTATTGGTGAATGTGTGTAGTGGGATAAGACATGTTAAATAGTGGCAGTAGGCCAGCCGCATGCCAAGTCGACCCTGATGTCAGCTCGTCCCGTTCTATAAGAATAGTATTATCCCATCCCGCAGAGGCCAAGTGATAGGCAATTGATGTACCCACTGCTCCGCCACCAACCACAAGGGCTTTGACATGTGTTTTCATCGTTTTTACCTCCTAAGCGTGAATGACCGTCCTATGGGCCAAGGCTCGATTTCCAGGCGTTATCTAGCCGACCCCACTCCGTCCAAAACCGACTTTTTCCCTTATCTGAACCAAGAAATTAGTCAAGTTGCTTTAAAAAAGGTCTTTGATTTTTAAAAGAAGTAGGAAAACGATCAATTTTTGCGCAAAAATTCTTCTTTTCTTTTACAAGACCTTTAGCCCCGCTATAAAGGCTTTGGTCTGTAAAGAATCAAATACGACCACACGGCGTAAGGAATTATATTTATGTTCGGAATCGGCAACTTGACCGGCATGTTTTCACAAGACATGGCGATTGATTTGGGAACAGCTAATACTCTGGTCTATGTCAAAGGTCGAGGAGTTATTATGTCCGAGCCATCTGTCGTTGCCTACCACGTTAAAGATGGTGTTAAGAAGGTACTAGCGGTTGGGGAAGATGCGAAGCTCATGCTAGGACGCACTCCAGGAAGCATCGAAGCCATACGTCCAATGCGTGAAGGTGTTATCGCCGATTTTGACGTTGCTGAAGAGATGATTAAACATTTCATACGGAAAGTACATCGAAGATCCAGTTTTTCCAAACCCAAGATAATCGTATGTGTTCCTCATGGCGCAACTCCTGTTGAAAAGCGAGCAATTCGCCAGTCTGTACTATCGGCAGGTGCGCGTAGAGCAGGTCTGATAGCAGAACCAATTGCCGCCGCAATCGGGGCAGGAATGCCAATTACCGACCCTACTGGCAATATGGTCGTTGACATTGGTGGCGGTACTACTGAAGTCGCCATTTTATCCTTGGGTGATATAGTCTACGCGCGCTCCGTACGTGTAGGCGGTGACCGAATGGACGAAGCCATTATCAGTTACTTGCGTCGCCAGCAAAACCTGCTTGTTGGAGAAAGTACAGCTGAGCGTATCAAAACCTCTATTGGGACAGCGCGTATGCCGGACGATGGAAGGGGGACATCTCTTATGATAAGAGGTCGGGATCTTCTGAACGGGGTTCCAAAAGAAACAGAAATTACACAAGCACAAGTGGCCGAAGCTCTGAATGAGCCAGTCCAACAAATTTGCGAGGCAGTTATGACTGCGCTTGAAGCAACCCCTCCAGACCTTGCGGCTGATATTGTAGATCGTGGTGTTATGCTTACTGGTGGTGGCGCACTACTAGGGGATCTTGATCTAGCTCTACGTGAGCAAACTGGGTTAGCAATATCTATCGCCGAAGAAAGCCTCAATTGCGTCGCTATGGGAACTGGAAAAGCACTTGAATACGAAGAGCAACTTCGCCACGCAATTGACTATGATAGCTAGAAAGATAACCATTTGACCGCGAGGTTGATTTGGCTCAAAATACGACCCGAGATGATTACTACTCCACCCCGATTAGACGACTCCTCGTCTGGTTGGTGGCTATTCTATTGATAGGAATATTTATCCTATGGAGAATTGATAACCCAAGAGTTGAACGCTTTCGAGCAATGATCATCGACACGATTGTGCCAAACATGAATTGGGCCATGGCACCCGTAACAGCAGCAGTAAATTTGACCAGAGATTTCAAAAGTTACAAAGAAATCGTTGAACAAAATCAAGAGCTTCGCAGAGAGCTACAACGTATGAAGAGTTGGAAAGAGGCTGCACTCCAACTTGAACAAGAAAATGCGCGGCTATTGGAACTGAACAATCTCGTTGTCGACCCAAAGCACACATTTGTCAGTAGTATCGTTTTAGCGGACAGCGGATCGCCCTTTAGTCAAACAGTCTTACTGAACGTTGGGGCGCGTGACGGTGTAAGAGACGGTTGGCCTGCTCTGGATGGGTTGGGCTTAGTTGGCCGTATTTCCGGCATTGGGAAAACATCAAGCAGGCTTATACTATTGACCGATACATCTAGTCGCATTCCAGTCATCATTCAGCCCTCCGGTCAAAATGCTCTAGTTTCTGGAGATAACACTATCGCTCCAACCATCGATTTCCTGAAAGACCCGAGTGTGGTAAGGCCCGGAGATCGGGTTGTTACCTCAGGTCGAGCTGGTACACTCCTCCCAGATCTTTTGATTGGTCAAGTGGTTCGTGATCGCAACCAAAGATTGCGGGTGAAACTAGCCGCAGAATATGAGCGACTCAAATTTGTCCGGGTACTGAGGGATAATAAAACAACGGAAATTGATAGTGATGGCTCACTTATTTTACCTAAATCTAAAAGGAACAATATCCAAAACCCTGATTTGAAATTGGAATAATATGACTTTCAAAATGGAATGATATGACGAAATTTAAATCTTTCAAATATACACTTGCCTTTTTATTAATCAGCTGTGTCCTGATTTTCTTACGGCTCTTACCTCTTGATAATTTTCCTAGAGACTGGGCCGCTCCTGATTTATTGCTTTGCCTTTTCCTTGCATGGTGCCTGAGATGCCCAGAGTCAGCACCAATTATTTTACTTGGATTTTTGTTTTTGGCTCAAGATATCTTTTTTCAACGTCCACCAGGCTTGTTTGCCGTGAGCGCATTTGCAGTGTGTGAATGGTGCAAGCGCAAGTCGTTTCAAGCCGAAGAGTTTCCATTTAGTTTGGAGTGGCTAACTGCTAGTATTGCCATTCTAATGATTTTTTTTCTAACTCACGTTTCTTCAAGCCTCAGCCTAATTCCAACCCCAAAGCTTCACCTTGGTTTAAGGGAAGTCTTCCTCACTATAATGGCCTACCCCTTTGTCGTTCTAATATTACATTTCGGGTTGGGTTTGAAAACATTCCGGAACAAAAGCCTATCCTCCGAACCGGGGCGGGAAGGTTAACAGTTCATGCTTCATCCCTCTAGTCAACTTTACAAGAAACTCTCACGCCGCGCACTGTTGGTTACCGGCTTACAACTGGGCTTTTCAGGTGTTCTTGCTGCACGTATGCGTTATCTGCAAATTGATCAGGCCGATCAGTACCGCCTAATGGCCGATGAAAACAGGATAAATGTGCGATTGATTGCTCCCCAGAGAGGAGAAATTTTTGACAGAAATGGAGTTACTATTGCCCGCAATCAACAGAGTTTTCGAATAACACTGGTCGAAGAAGACGCAGAAAACGTCAGCGATGTGCTTGAGAAACTCGGGCAGTTGATTAGGCTATCAGAAAAAGATATTGAAAAAACCCATACAGAACTCAAACGCAATGCCCCTTTTTTACCGGTTACCGTTGTTGATCGCGTAAGTTGGGACGATGTAAGTATCGTTGCTTATAATGCCCCTATTTTACCAGGCGTGACACCAGTAACCGGATTATCTAGACACTATCCTCTGTCCGAATTTTTTACGCATGTTGTAGGATATGTCGGCCCGGTCAGTTCGCGTGATCTGAAAAACCGCAAAACACCCGATCCACTTTTGAAAATTCCACGCTTTCAAATTGGAAAATCGCGGCTTGAGGCAAGTTTTGAAGATTATCTTAGAGGCAAAGCAGGTACCAGAAAAGTAGAGTTAAACGCAGCAGGACGGGTGATGCGAGAGCTTAACCGACGGGAAAGCGAAGCGGGGTCGAACCTGAAGTTAACAATAGATGCCGCCTTGCAATGCTATTCGCAAGCTCGCCTTGGCGAAGAGAGTGCCTCTGCTGTGGTAATGGATTGTGAAACCGGAGAACTTTTGGCACTCACTTCTGCTCCCAGTTATGACCCTAATAAATTTGTTCGCGGCATTTCACATGCAGACTATAATTTGTTATTGGAGGACAGGCGCAAGCCACTGGTCTCCAAATCTGTACAAGGCGCCTATCCGCCAGGCTCCACGTTTAAAATGATTACTGCGATTGCAGGGTTGGAAGCCGGTATCATTGACAAAAATTCAATTATAGATTGCCCCGGATATCTGGAAATTTCCAGCAAAAAAAAATATTGTTGGAAAGCCGGTGGTCACGGAAAAGTGAACCTAGCAAAATCTCTACGGGAGAGTTGTAACGTATTTTACTACGATCTCGCACTCAAAGTAGGTATCAAAAAAATTGCTGAAGTTGCAAGGCGATTTGGTCTAGGAGAAAAGCACGATATAGCCATGTCAGTCGAGAATGAAGGCTTAATACCCTCCAAAGAATGGAAACGGCGCGTACGTGATACTGATTGGCTAATTGGCGATACAGCTAGTGCCGCCGTGGGTCAGGGAGATGTTTTGGCCTCACCCCTCCAATTAGCTGTTATGACCGCGAGGCTGGCTACAGGAAAAATGGTGACACCAAAATTAGTTGTAACACAAGCTTTGACCAAAGTATCAATGGACGATATCGACGTCACGTCAAATCCAGAACACCTAAGATTAGTCCGTAAAGCCATGTTTGACGTGAGCAACGCACGTACGGGCACTGCCTATAAATCTAGGATCATCGATGATAAATTCCGTATGGCTGGAAAAACGGGCACTAGCCAGCTTTTTACCATCGGTACTGCCGAACGTAAAAAAGGAGTAACATCAAACGAAGACCGCGAGTGGCATCGCAGAGATCATGCACTCTACATCTGCTTTGCTCCTTTCGATAAACCGAAGTTTGCAGTTGCTGTAGTTGTTGAACACGGCGGAGGTGGGTCAAAAACTGCAGCGCCTATCGGGCGAGATATTCTTCTACAGGCACTCCATAATGGAAAACCACCCTTGGCGGCCTATCCTGTTAAAGACCGTGAAACTACAACTGGCATCAATCCCATAACCATCGACATATTCACGGCAAAGAATGAAAAGAAAGTCATTGCCGTGCCTGATATCAAAAGGGCGGAAAATCGATCTTTTGTTTCTAAAGCTGATATGATGCAGAATACCAATACAAGCATATACATAATTAGCAAAGATAGGCCTCCCACGAATCCAAATTCTTCTGCCAAGGTTGTGAAGATGAAATCTGTATG
>CACPHA010000061.1 GCA_902633655.1 Paracoccaceae bacterium | reverse complement strand
TTTGTTGGAGGAGCTTATTCTTTTTATTTTGATCAATTCGATTCGTTTACTAGATCATTTTGCTTAGTTTAGAAAATCAGAAAAAATTTTGAACTTAAATCCAATTTAAGTTCATTTATGTTCATATTATCAGCAAAAGCACTTTTCTATCTGTCTGATGTTTGTCTGTAGTTTGAAGTTTATTGCACTGGATTGAAATTTACTTAAAGTCTTACTATTTTACTCAGGAAACGTTTTGTGGAGTTGACGAAACCATGAAAGCAGGGAAAAAAACTATTGTCCTAACTGGTGCGAGCCGAGGTATCGGACATGCCACGGTGAAAAGGTTTAGTGATGCTGGATGGCGAGTTTTGACATGTTCGCGACAACCTTTCGATGAACGTTGTCCCTGGCCCGGAGGTCGTGAAAATCATGTTCAAGTTGATCTTTCCGATCCCAACAAGACCATTGAAGCCACTGAGGAAATAAAAAATAAACTGGAGGGAAGGTTGCACGCGCTGATTAACAACGCAGGTATCTCTCCAAAGACGGAAAGTGGTGGAAGGATGAACACCATCGATACTGACCTGAAGATGTGGGGACAGGTGTTCCACGTTAATTTTTTTGCCTCCGTTGTGCTTGCACGCGGATTGAAGGACGAGCTTGCAGCTGCGAGGGGCGTTGTAGTGAATATCACGTCTATTGCCGGGAGCCGAGTTCATCCGTTCGCTGGAGCGGCCTATGCGACATCGAAAGCAGCGCTAGCTGCTCTGACGCGAGAAATGGCAAATGATTTTGGACCTATCGGGGTACGCGTTAATGCCATCGCTCCTGGCGAGATTGAAACTAATATTCTGAGTGAGGGTACTGACAAAATCGTGGAAAACCTGCCACTGCGTCGGCTTGGGCAAACTAACGAAGTGGCTGATGCAATCTATTTCCTGTGTTCTGACCAGTCTAGCTATGTGACTGGCACAGAAATTCTTATAAACGGTGGTCAACATGTATAGTGGACGGACTACTTTTTTATTTCATGAATGCCAGAAGCCGCAGAGTTCGCTCCACTTCGTATCCAGCTATGCTCAGATGCGATGAAGAACATAGTAAGGCCGTAGGCTGAATGCCACTCCTTTGCTTTTGCTGCGTCAGGGACAAAGCTCATGCAAGTTTTTCCATTAGTCTTTGCAGCTTTTGATACTTTAAGGAAGGCTTTTTTGAGCTCTTTACTGTTCTGGCCGGTCTTTCCGTACCCAACCGCGAGATCTGCGGGACCGATAAACAATCCATCGATCCCAGAAATTGCCGCAATGTCACCTGCGTCTTCCACACCTTGCGGTTCTTCAATCTGGGCGATAACGATTGTTTCGTCTTGCGATTTTTTTAAAAGCTCTGGCATTTTCCGCGTGGCGTAACCTGCCCAGCGTGTCGAACCGGCAAAGCCACGCCCGTTCAAACCGAAGCGTGCCGAGCGAGCGAGATGAGCGGCCTTGGCAGCAGTATCAATATGTGGCGTGACTATGCCAACTGCACCATAATCCAATGCCTGAAGGACCTCACGCGGGCTATTATCAGCAACTCGGATAAGAATTGGAAAATCTAACGCATTGGCAATGGCAATGCATTGATCAAGGCTTGACCTGTCAAAGGGTGCATGTTCGGTATCAAGACAAAGAAAGTCGAGCTGCGATTGGGCTAGAATTTCAACTATCACATAGTGTGGAGTTTTAAGGAACGTCCCTGCAAGAAATTCTCCAGAAAGCATTCGGTTTTTAAATTGACTGGTTCGTGACATATGTTTCTCGCTAAAAATAGATTTAAACGACTTTAGCGAAGCCAGAAGCAGGATGCAAAAAGAGGTTTTGTTTAACTGGCCAAAGTCATTCGAACAGCTACTTTAGTGTTATGAACAGAGACGCAGTACTTAACTTTTCTCCAAGTGGAATATATTGCCCTGCGGGAGATTTTTACATCGACCCATGGCGTCCTGTGGAACGGGCCCTAATAACGCATGGACATGCTGATCATGCACGCAAAGGGCATAAATACTATTTGTCTACGGATATTGCAGCTCCAGTTTTAAAGCACCGTCTGGGACATATAACTCTGGAAACGCTTCGTTATAGTGAAATTCGACAGATTGGTTCAGCTCGAGTTTCATTCCACCCGGCAGGTCACGTGCCCGGTTCTGCCCAAATTAGAATAAAGGTCGGGGGCGAGGCTTGGGTTATTTCAGGAGATTATAAGTTAGAAGACGATGGGCTCTCAACGGCGTTTGATCCAGTATCTTGTCACAGTTTTGTCACAGAGTGCACTTTTGGCCTGCCGGTATTTCGCTGGCAGTCGCAAGCCCAAGTCTTTCAGGAGATTAACAAATGGTGGGCCAATAATGCAGCAAACGGAATTGTCAGTGTTGTTGGCGCCTACGGGCTTGGAAAAGCACAAAGATTATTATGCGGGCTTGATCTGAGTATAGGTAAGGTTTTGACACATGGGGCAATTGAAGGCACCAATCGAGTTATGCGAGCGCAAGGCATTGTCCTACCCGAAACCGAACAGATTACTCCTGAAACTGATCGCAAGGGTAATGGAAGTACTTTGATTTTGGCTCCACCTTCAGCGCTTCAGTCAACATGGGAAAGGCGTTTTGGAGACACATCGAACGCCTTTGCAAGCGGTTGGATGGGACTACGTGGAGTAAGAAGACGCAGGTCAGTGGATCGGGGTTTCGTAATCTCTGACCATGCCGATTGGGATGGCTTAAATGCCGCTATTTCGGCAACGGGAGCTGAGAACATTTACGTGACCCATGGATACACGGACGTCTTTAGCAAATGGTTGAGTTCTAAGGGATATCATTCAGAGGTGGTACCCAGTCGTTTTACGGGGACCTCCGTGGACGATGAGGAAGTGGAATGAAACGTTTTGCGGCTCTAATCACTCAATTGGAGGAAACAACCAAGACGCTTCAGAAAACCAAAGCTATTGCAGCTTATTTGCAAAGTGTTCCTGATCAGGATCGTTTGTGGTGTGTGACATTATTTTCTGGACGTAGACCGAAGCGAGTGATCACATCCAGGCAGATGCGCGAATGGGCTTCAGCAGCATCGGGTTGGCCACTTTGGTTGCTGGAAGATTCCTATGCTGTCGTGGGTGACTTAGGAGAAACCATCGCGCTTGTTTTACCTTCCCCAGAGACAGAGATTGAAAAATCTTTAAGCGAATGGATCAATGATCTGCGCGCGCTTGCCTCCCTTGATGTTGAAAAAAAACGTAATTTTATATTGGCTTCTTGGAACTCCCTTGGTGGCCCTGAAAGGTTTGTATTTAATAAATTGATTACGAGTGGGTTTCGAGTTGGCGTCAGTCAGAAACTGATGGCCAGGGCTGTGGCGCAAGTAGCGAAAAAAACAGAAACGGAGATCGCCCATCGGTTAATGGGAAACTGGCACCCTGATGAGACAACTTGGTATGACTTGATCGAAGCCGAGGATTTACGGGTAGACTTATCTAGGCCTTATCCCTTCTTTCTTTCAAGTGCGCTTGAAAGCTCACCGCAAAGTCTCGGTGCTCCTTCAGACTGGGGCGCTGAGTGGAAATGGGATGGCATTAGGGGGCAGGTAATAATCCGAGGTGGGTCTTGCTTTACTTGGTCTCGCGGAGAAGAGCTAGTCACTCAGAAATTTCCTGAATTTGAAAAATTTCCTGACTTTCTTCCAGATGGGACAGTTTTAGATGGAGAAATACTAGTATGGCAAGATGAACATCCATTGCCATTCAACAAGCTACAAACGCGAATTGGACGCAAATCTGTATCAAAATCAATCCTAGAAAATGCACCTGTGATTCTTTATGCCTATGACCTTTTGGAATGGCGGGGTGAAGATATTAGAGAGCAACCCTATCAAGAAAGACGAAAACTGTTGGAAGATATATTGAGTTCTACGTCGCCAAGTCTGCCCCTTCGGCTATCTCCTTCCATTGCATTTTCAGATTGGATATCATTAGCGAAAACGCGATCAAAAGCGCGAAAAAATTATGCCGAAGGGCTCATACTTAAGAAAATGAATAGCCTTTATGAAGTTGGTCGCAAAAAAGGTCCTTGGTGGAAATGGAAGCTTGACCCATTTAATATTGATGCTGTGATGATCTATGCGCAGGCGGGGCACGGGCGGCGGGCCAACCTTTACACGGACTTCACGTTTGCGGTTTGGCAGGGAAGTGAACTAGTACCACTTACTAAAGCCTACTCTGGATTGACAGATGCAGAATTTCGCGAGATTTCTGGTTGGGTTCGCAGAAACACGCTGCAGCGATTTGGCCCGGTTCGACAGGTAACACCGGAGCATGTGTTTGAGATCGCTTTTGAGGGTATTCATGAAAGCCAGCGCCATAAATCTGGTGTTGCTCTACGGTTTCCTCGTATGGCACGCTGGCGGCACGATAAAAAACCTCATGAAGCAAATACTATTGGGGATTTAAAGGACTTGCTTAAGACTTATGGATAAACCCATTGCACCGCGCCCCTATCCGCCTAGTTTGCCAATGAGAATTGCACCACCTGGCGCATGTGATACCCATGCTCATATGCTGGGTGGGCCAAACGATTTCCCATTATGGCAGGGGCGGGTGGAAAGTCCTGACCCAGAAATGAATTTTGATGGATGGCTTTCGCAATACAAGTCCCATCTGCAGGCTTTGGGCTGTACACGCGGTGTAATAGTACATTCGATCTTTTATGGAAGTGATAATAGCGTAACTGTTGAAGCGGTACGGCGCCTTGGAGACAATTTCCGGGGCATCGGATTGTTACCGGACGGTGCGGACGAGACGGCAGTCAAACAATTTGCAGATTGGCGCATGGTGGGTGTTCGTCTGAATTATGTACACGGTGGTATTCTAAGTTGGCAGGGCGCAAAAGAGATGGCCCCAGTTTTAGCCGATTACGGGCTGCATATTCAGATGCTCATGCATGCTCACATTCACATGCATGAGATTTTTAATAGTATTCCTCACTTACCAGTTCCAGTCTGTTTTGACCATATTGGCTGGCCAGATCTTAAGCTTGGATCAATGCATGAGGGAATAGAAGGCCTATGTCGACTTTTGGAGTCGGGCAAAGTATGGGTTAAACTTTCTGCTCTTTATCGCTTAGCAAATAATCCTTATACTGAAACTGATGAGATCGTTGCGCGTTTGGTCAAAGCTAACCCCGAACGTTGCCTATGGGGATCAGATTGGCCGCATATAATGCTGAACGGAGCAGAAATGCCTAAATCAGGCGACATGCTAGACACTTTTTTCAGAGTTGTCAGCAACGAAGCGGAACGTTATCGAATTTTGGTCAGCAACCCAGTTGAATTTTATAGATTTGAGACAACCTAGAAATTTTTCAACTACCTTGTAAGTTGACCCGCCCCGCTTTATCTGAAAGTTATATAACTGAGGTATTTCTATGTTTCATCTTCCTTTCCCTGCGCGTGATTCAAATCTATCCACCGGAAATAAAAATCTTGGAAATCTACCTGAATGGGATCTTTCTGATCTTTATCAATCCCCTGATTCTAAAGCCATCAAAAATGATCTTTCTTGGCTAGAAGTTGAATGCACAGAGTTCGCAACTCACTATGAAGGCAAGCTTGGGTCTCTGACTTCGGATGAGATGGTTGCCTGTGTCGAGCGCAACGAAAAAATATCCAACATCGCCGGCCGTATTATGTCTTTCGCTGGTCTGCGATACTACCAGTTAACGACCGATGGCGAGCGTACCAAATTTCTGTCGGATTGTCAGGAAAAAGTCACGAATTACACGTCCCCATTGGTATTCTTTTCCCTCGAACTAAATCGATTGGAGGATGATCATATAGAAGGCTTGATGGCGGAAAATGTAGCTTTGGCCCGTTATCGCAGGGTGTTTGAACGCATGCGCGCCATGAAGCCACACCAATTGAGTGATGAGCTTGAAAAGTTCCTGCATGACATGGGTGCAGTGGGCGATGCTTGGGAAAAGCTTTTCGATGAAACCATTGCAGGACTTGCGTTCGAAGTCGATGGTAAAACGCTCAACATTGAAGGTACACTTGATTTTCTAATGGATCATGACCGTTCCAAGCGCGAGGCCGCCGCTAAAGAACTTGCGAAAGTCTTTCATGGAAATATTAAAGTCTTTGCACGCGCCCACAACACGCTTGCGAAGGAAAAAGAAATCGTAGATCGCTGGCGCAAGATGCCTTCCGCTCAGGCTGGTCGGCATTTATCCAATGACGTAGAAGCTGATGTAGTGGAAGCTCTACGTAATGCTGTCGTTGAAGCGTATCCTAAACTGAGCCACCGCTATTATGAGCTTAAGCGAAAGTGGCTTGGTCTCGATAAGTTACAAGTTTGGGACCGCAATGCCCCTCTTCCAATGGAAAGTGATCGTTTAATTGATTGGGCAGAGGCACAATCAACCGTTTTGGAGGCCTACGGTGGATTTGATCCGCGTATGGCAGAGCTTGCCGAACCGTTTTTCAATAGAGGTTGGATTGATGCTGCTGTACGGCCAGGCAAAGCACCTGGAGCTTTTGCTCACCCAACTGTTACTACAGTACATCCTTATGTGATGCTTAACTATCTGGGGAAACCGCGTGATGTAATGACTTTGGCCCATGAGTTAGGTCATGGGGTGCACCAAGTACTTGCCGCGGACCAAGGTGAGATGCTATCGAGCACTCCTCTTACACTTGCTGAGACAGCAAGTGTTTTTGGTGAAATGCTAACATTTCAAAAAATGCTGGAAAGTGTGAAGGACAAAAATGAACGCAAGGTAATGCTGGCAGGAAAAGTAGAAGATATGATCAACACTGTCATCCGTCAGATTGCTTTTTATGATTTTGAGTGCAAGCTACATGATGCCCGATGCCAAGGAGAACTAACGCCTGATGATATCAACGCCATTTGGATGAGCGTACAAGGCGAGAGTCTCGGCCCAGCTTTTGAATTTATGAAAGGTTATGAAACCTTCTGGGCATATATTCCCCATTTCGTGCACTCCCCATTTTATGTCTATGCTTATGCCTTTGGTGACGGGTTGGTGAATGCCCTGTACGCAGTTTATCAGGATAATCCAGAAGGTTTTCAGGAAAAATATTTTACCATGCTTAAAGCAGGCGGATCAATGCACCACAAAGACCTTCTCACTCCCTTTGGATTGGACGCCAGTGATCCGAAATTCTGGGATAAGGGTTTGTCCATGATCGCAAGTCTGATAGATGAGCTAGAGGCGATGGAAGAGTAAGAGTGGCAGACCATTTCTAATAATTCCCTTTGAGTACTCACTCGGAATTTTGGTCAGCTTTTTACTCTACTAGTAGGTTTTTATTGTTTTGGGTGCTAATGGTCATAATCTTTTAATAAACCGAAGTTAAAAAAGTTATCCAATAATAGGTGGATATTTATCAGAGTTATCTAAAACCTTACTGATCAATTTTAAGTTTTTAGAAAATTTCTCGAAAAGGGAATGTTTCTGGATCTGAGTTGCAAAACCAAATCAGTGTAGACTGGCTCGGTATCTGTCTCAAAACTGATCAAGAGATTTGATTTGTCCTCTTTAAAAAAGAAATTTATGCCTAGTTGCAGGAATTAGTAGGTAAATGCGAAATCCAATTTGTTTGCTATAAAATTTAACCCCTCATTTTAGAACCTTTGAAAAAATGATTTTTGTAAGGTTTCCAAATTGAGTGGGCACCAATCTTCCCATTATTAGATTCACGCGCTCACCAAATTGTAGATAGTCATGTCATCTTTAGCTATTTTCAGGTCAAGCGGAATTATTGACTGCAGTCGCGGTTATTAATGCTGGCATTTGGCATAACCGTCTTACAAAGTCGAGTTGCTCTAAATTGGTATTCTGTGATAATCGCATGTAGCAAATAGGCTCCCGAAAAGTCTACATTTTTAAGATTAGCAGCTGTGAAATCCGCCCCTTCTAAGTTTGCGTCACGCAGTATTGCACCGTTAATATAGGCACCGGTCAGAGTTTCGCCACTTAGGTTCCCGCCTGACAAATCTGCACTGACCAAATAGGCCTTGGTAAAATTGGATTTTTTAAGTATTGACCTCGTGATATCTTTAAAACCAAGGTTCACTTTAGTGAGATCACACTCTAAGCATTGTCGCTTTTTCAGTAGGTTCTCCAAGTTTTCGTTGGCTGAGACGGATTGAACTAAAAATCCAAAAGTCAGCAAAAGAAGAAATTTAATATGTCTCATGATGTATATATGAGTCATTAAAAACAACTCATAAAAGCTTATATAAGACATTAAAGTTTTTTATATATTTGACAGTTTTCACTTTTGATCAAGGCTCCAAAATTATCCCAACAACAACGGTCATTAAACCCAGTGCAGATAAAAACAAAGACCCAAGATTAAGTGGCAAAACTCTTTTAATGGCGTCTCGCAATGCGTCGTCATTTTCCGCTTTCTTTTTTGCTTTAGTGACTGTTCGTATACATAGCAGTAAACCCGTCAGACCAACCGCAGATATCGCCGTGCCGGCCCAGATCAATACTATCATTTGTCATCCACCCTCTCGTTAAATAATATCTGCTCCCTAGGTGATTTTTTTCAACACTGCAAGCGTATCCACTTGCAGAGTTTAAGGGGGGTGTTTAACTCGGATAGCAACATAGTAGGAGGCAAAGATGCAGAACGATAGCGATACTAAATACCTTGTTACTAAAGATGAATTACGACAATTTATTGAACGTCTCGAACGACTCGAAGCGGAAAAAAAGGATATTGTAGATCAGCAAAAAGAAGTTCTTGCTGAAGCAAAAGGGCGAGGGTACGATATCAAAGTTATCCGTAAACTGGTGACACTACGCCGCCGCGACCAAAACGAATTAGCGGAAGAAGAAGCAGTTTTGGAGCTTTATAAAGAAGCGTTAGAGATGTAATGCTTTGCAAAGTCTACTCGGTTTATTGGCCTTCTTTTTTCGGAAGGGCATACTATACTTATTTTAGATCTTTTATTTTTGTGCCGGATGCTTTGCTTTACTTTTATCCACGTTTCTTTCGTGATGGTAGATGCGATCATTTTTCTTTTCACAAATATCCTTACCGCCTCTCAAAAAAATTGGGTATACGGAATTGGTTTTGAATAAACCTAAGCGGCCTCTAAGATTTAGAGTCGTATATTAATTTATTGACTAATTGTATTCGATGTTCCGTCAGTGAGGTCTAGTTTTGAAAAATTTATTCAACCTTGAAATCTAAATGCACTGTCAATTTTGGCTCTTGCCACACGGAGATACTTAGATTATTTCGGCCTAAAGCCCCTATAGCTCAGCTGGTAGAGCAACTGATTTGTAATCAGTAGGTCCGCGGTTCGAGTCCGTGTGGGGGCACCATATTAATCAATGACTTAGATAAATTTTGCTTCAGTATGAACAAGCTTAGGGTAACACTGGGGGTAACACATGCTGGTCTTAAGAGGGCCTTTGACACTTTGTGTCAAGCAATTGGGTTCATCAAATTTTAAGGGTTTTTGAGCTGAAAAGGCCGTGTTCAAAGCATCGAGTTTGAAGAAAAAAGTTAGCGAATAGTTCTATAAATTTCCCTCAAAGCCCTTGCGCGCGCGATTGGCCCCATTTAAAACTTCAGCACAAATCACATAACATTGTATCTAAGGTGAAATATTTAACTCTTTTTATTGACGTAAGTTTTTGGAATGGCCGTTTCTTTATTGTGTACATGCTTAATCGTTACTCGATGTAGCTTTTTCTTGCGTGGTTGTAAGGATATCTGGCATCGGGCTTATAAACCTAAGAGCCGTTTGAGTACGTAATTCGGTTACAATGATTTTTTAGCCCACATTTTATAATTTTAAGCACATTTTTAAACTAACTTGTTTTTGAATGGCTAAGACCACCTTGGTCCTTGGTAATAGGTTCGTAATTTGGGTGTGTATCGTGCTTTTCACCGATATCATTATTGATCCATGCCGCACTGGTCCGACAAAAAACTTCTCGGTCGATATCATACCAAAAAGATGGTGGATCAAAGCTGCCGCCTGCTAGCCCGATCATTCCTTCGAATACTTCGACGGTCCAGAAAAGCGTTGTTGCGCATTTTGGACAAAACTCTTGAACAAATGATCTTCCGGACTCGGTTGTAAACTCATATTTATTTAGATCACCGGATGTTTTTTGAACATTTACATCTTTGAAATAGACTGAAACACCAAAAGCTGAACCTGTTCTGGTTTGACAATATCTACAGTGGCATACGCCTACTCTTTCGGGTTTTCCGATCGTCTGGTAACGCACTGCACCACAACTACAGCCACCTTTATGTATTTCATTTGTATCCATTATATCTCTCAGATTTATCTTCAGCTAGAGATTAGCTTTACCATAAATCTTTTAAAAGAGTTACTGTTTGGGCAGTGTAAAACAATTCAAATAAGGTTGAGCCATGTATTCTATTGCAACAGCAAACAGCGCCGTGGAGTTAGAGCAGGAAGTAAAAGAATTAATGAATGCGGGGTGGCGACCCGTCGGAGGATTGGCGGTAGAGCCTCACTCGTATGTTGAGGAAGGAACCACCCAATATAACCGGCCTAAGTTTCATCAAGCATTAATGAAGCCCGTAGAACTGATTTAGATGCCAACCAACATAAATCATGAAACATACTCTGGTTTTTTAGGGTCAAATTATACCTGCAGGGCACTCCCAATTAGTGAATTAGGGGTCCCATATTTGCTATTCATCAGTAATCGAGATGAACGAATGGACAGCGGATAACTGGAGCCTAAACGATTTCTATTTTTTTTGTTCTTGGAATATTGTTCAATGTGCAACTCGTCTCATAATATTTTTAAAAGATTCTGAAGTATAAAAGATTCCACAAATTTAAAAATAGTTTTGAGTTTGGTTAGTCGCAATATAACGTTTCAGTAAAACGTGCACCGCCCATTATTTGAGATTACAGATGAAAATTGAAGAGCTGATAAGTAGCATCAAACGTGAAGAAATAGTGATGCCAGAATTCCAACGAGAGTTTGTTTGGAACAAATCGCGAATAAGAGAGCTAGTTCAATCATTATTAAACTCTTATCCAGTTGGCGGCATTTTGCTTTGGAAAACTGACAATCCGCCACAATTGAAAGGCCAAAGCTTTGAAGCGGGTAATGTAAATAATCGTGTTTATCAGGTCTTATTGGATGGCCAGCAAAGATCTACAGCGCTCTATATGCTGTTAACAGGTGAGTTGCCCCCTTATTATTCACAAGCGGAAATCATTGATGATCCGCGTTCGTTGGCATTTAATTTATACACACGAGAGTTGAAGTATTGGAACCAGAAGCTGATGTCGAACGATCAGAGTTGGCAGCTGGTTACCGAAATTATGCAAGATAAAGTAAAGTGGTACGTTCTTGCGGGCAATATTCACAGAAAATTTTTAAAGATGGGTGAACTAGCAAATCATAATTTTGATTTTGATATTTCTGAAAGGACCAGAGCTTACGGTGAATTTAGAAGTTTAATAGAAAGTGCGGGCCTCCAAATGGATTATATTGGGGGCTCGCTCTGGAAAATCTTTCTGCCTACTAAGGAAGTAAACATAAAAAATAGTGAGCTCGAAAAATTTTATGTTGGTACAATCCGCGGCTTAGGCAAAAGTTGGGGGCCGAATAGGGTTAAATGGGAGACCTCTGACCATAAAATTGATGAAGATACCTTCTTGGAATTTTGGCATAATAAAATCTTAGCAGAGGCTCATAAGCTGGCGTTGGATCATTCTGATCAAGATGAATTGATGACCAAATTCGGAGATAATTATTCGGATTTGGTTGGAATTAAAAAATTAGAAATTTTTAGGCAAGATATTCCACAGTCTGCTGACTTTGGTAACGCGATAGACATATTTGATAAAATAAATTCTCAAGGTGTTCAGCTAAGTCAAGCTGATTTAGCTCTGACGCACATTACAGCGATATGGCCTGATGCGCGCCGTCGTATGAAATCTTATCTGGCAAAATTGGAAAGCATAAATTTTAACCTGAACCTAATTTTCACAACTCGTTTATTGATCTTGTGCGCTTGTGAAAGGGCTTCATTAGATAGTTTGAGTGCTAGCTCTTTTGAGGCAATACGTCGGCAGAAACTCGAAGATTTAGAACAGGCTTGGAATAGATGTGAAGATACATTTTCATATTTAGTCGACGTGCTTCGCGGAGAAAAAATTACTAATTCAGAGATAATAAAATCTAAATCAGTTTTGCTGCCGATATTTTTCTATGCATTACAATCAGAAGGTCGGTTTAATTCAGATAAAGAAAGGCGCTGGGCTATCTACTGGCTTCACAACGCTCTGATTTGGGGCAGATACTCGGGATCTGCGGATCAAAAGCTGGAAGAAGACATAAATGTAATCAAAAATTCTGACAAAAATATATGGGAAGGACTTCTTGCGCATATCATGGATCAACGTGGAAGACTGAACGTAGAAGCAAGAGATCTGGAGGGGTCGGGAACTAGTGGACGGTTTTTTAACAGTTATTATGTGATGCTGAAGCACAGGGGAGCAAAAGATTGGTTTACGGGGATTTCATTGGATACTCCGGAAGATAGTAATTTTGCAACCAACCGCCACCATATATTTCCTAAGGCGTTATTGCGAAAAAATGGTTTTTCTGAAGAAAATAAAATACAACGAGCTATCATAAACGAGCTATCAAATTTAGCGATCATTACAGAGAACACAAATCTAAAAATCAGTGATAAGCCCCCAAGTGAATATATTCCGGGAATCCTCGAAAACTATCCTTCCAGCTTAAGTGATCACCTCATTCCTGAGATTGAGGCGCTTTGGGAGGTTGAACGTTACCCAGAATTTTTAGAGCAACGACGGAAAGCGATTGCTGATGCAATGAACAAATTTCTCAACAGCTATAAAGATGACGGGGATTTGGAAACACAATTGCCTAGACCTGAGTTGCTTTGGACTTTGCCGGAAAGCGAGAATCTTGAATTTAAAGAGAGCTGGCAATATGACATTTTTCAGAGCGAAAGAGACAACAAAGCGGTTAAAAATGAAAAGCTTCAACTGTCCTGTATTAAAACTGTTGCTGCATTTTTGAACTCAGCAGGAGGCGACCTTTTGATTGGAGTTTCAGACGATAACCAAGTCTCAGGATTAGATAGAGACATGCAATTTGTTGATGGATCTCTAGACAAACTGGAGCTCAAAATAAGTCAAGCACTTGTAAACGCTATCGGGGTTGAGAAGACTCCATATTATAAGATAGGATTTCCAAATTTAGATGGAAAGGTGACTTGCCACATCTCAGTAAAGCCTAATTTCAACTCTAAAACTTGGGTGAACTTTGGAGGCTCTGAGTTTTTTTACATTAGAAATGGCAATAGCACCCGAACACTTACTGGAGAGCAAGCAGACCAGTACTGGGGGGAGCGGGAAAATACGGAGTGAGTTTGATTTGTATATGATAGCTTTTAATAATCTGCGCGATCTTCAAACCACTTAATTTTCCCAAAATCGCTTGGTTTTAATGGGGAACCTCTTTTAAGAGCCACACGAATATATTCCACTCTTTTTTCATGACGTTCCTCAAAATGAGTGAAGGCAAGACCTTTGTTCTTCCATAATTTTTTATACTCTTCGAATTCAATGGCTTCTTGTTCGTTCCTAGGTTGATAACCTTTTGTGGGGCCCATGGCAAAATCCAAAATATTCAGAATTTTTTGATGTTTAACTCCTCAATGTTTCGGTGTCTATCTCGCCCTAGTCGACCTCACGACCGGGGTAACCCCTGATATTCGTTTTTTAGTATCGCACATTGCACATAAAAAGACTCACAAATTTGGTTTCTAAAAATCGCCTTACTTCCAGAAAAACTGGCATCATCAAACTAGGATAAATTTGGACCTCTCTGGCAATCTGTTTCTTTTTTTAGGGACAATTGGAAAGACATCATGCCGATCTAGATGATTTTCAAGACTCAATTGTGACTTGAAAAGTAAATCATAATTCGATAAACCTGAGGTTGGCATTTAATCACCAACTTGTGCGCCTTGGCATTCCGCCTAAAGCACTAAAGCGGAGGCAAAATCCATGAAAATCCTAAACTTATCACCTGGCATAGATCGGGTCGAATGTGCTAATTTGTACCCTCATCAAGCGGATGGCGTCAGTTTTCTAACTTCAAAAAAAGAGCAATTTTAGCAGATGATATGGGACTTGGAAAAACCCGACAGGCAATTGTTGCCGCTGAGGTTGTTGTCCCTAATGGGCCAGTTCTTGTCGTCTGCCCAGCGTCTTTGAAGCTGAACTGGCTGAGGGAAATTAAAGCT
>CACPHA010000060.1 GCA_902633655.1 Paracoccaceae bacterium | reverse complement strand
GGATTAATTTACACCTATGTTGATTGTATGCCGGTTTCAAACTCAACGAGCTAAGTCTTCCGCCACAAACCCAGAAGAAAATTAACGGCTTCATGGCAGGATGTCTAATAGCTGTAGTTGGCTTGTCTATTTGGTCTATTATGACACCTGAATAAATTTTCCTTATTATAAAATTTGATACCAAGCATGTGCTTTCAAATAAACTTCTAGCTTCTTATGTGCTGTTTGAACTCTTTATGATTTGCCGTTCTCAAAATATGCTACTTGATCGAATTTTATATTCGCAAGGCCTCAAACAACTCGCGATCCGATCTATAATGTTACGCATTATTTCAGTAAAAAAAACAATTCAAAAGAAGGGGCTTCGTCTGATAGGATGCACCCAAACTACAATCCAATCCTAATAAGACTTGATCCACAACTACCAGGCCTGCAAAAATGCGGAGCGTTGCTCTCGAAATTATGTAGCTAAAATTAATACGGCTAAGTCCCCTTAAAGAAAACTTAGCCTGATTCTTTGTAACTATTAGTTGGTATACTAAATAGCGGACAAATTTATCGCAGCCTGTTTGCCATTGTTACCATCTTCAATATCAAATGATACTTTTTGATTGTCATCTAGACCAGTCATTCCAGAGTTTTGTACTGCTGAAATATGAACAAAAACATCTTTGCTGCCACCATCGGGCGCAATAAATCCGTATCCTTTTGTTGAATTAAACCATTTGACGGTACCAGTGGGCATTTTGACAACTCCTAAATCTATTTTGTCATAATGACCCATATATGTTGAAGCACAGCATTGCAAGTCCAACACCTTACTATGACTTTATGATCACTAAAATAAAATCACTGTTGCAACGGGAGACCAGAGTATTGCAGCTTCAGACTTTGTTATAAGTAGTTTACGTATGGACATAATACCACATTAAATTTTCAATGCTGAAATTAGGCACATTTAATCCGAATTTTAATATGTATGTAGATTGTCAATTGAGCATCGGCAAAGACTAACTCTTTTAACGCCTAATTGATATTTCTTTAAGAAACATTGTTTTCCCTCAAGTTTCAGGTCCAAAAAATTTATTACTAGAAGGCGACAAGAGTGATATTTGTTTTGTTCCAGTTTTATGACTAATTACGGCCACATTTGAGATTGCTGTCTACCTATAAAATCTTACTCTTGGCGAGAAAAGAAAGGTGCCGTTATGACCTCCAAAATAAAAACACTTGTAGTAGAATACTTCAGAGGAGTTGATGATGAAGATATCACCGCAGTCCTAGGTACATTACGGTTTAACTGCGTATTTTCGATTGAAACCCACAGAATTAAATTGCAAGGCCATTATCAAATTTCTGAGATGCTCCATCGCCTTTGGAAAAATCATCAGTGGGTGCGTCACGATCACTTTCATTATGTTGAAGATATATCAGCGTCTGATCTTGCTGTGCGATTTCGGGTTACTAACAAACTGCATAGTAATAAATTAGTTTTCAAATCGAATTGTAACTTTTTTACCATGGAAGAGAGTAAATTTTCGGAGATCCGGGTATATATGGCAGGCGAAAACACACTTAACTTAAATGAAGTAACTTAAAAAATCAGAGGCATAATTTATCGAGGTAGGTCTAATAAGTACGTCTAGGATGTAACGATAGCGACAATTTAGTTTTTAACTCATTAAAATGCGTATAAGCTTAAAGCTAAATATTATGGCTATAGATGGGAAAACTGTGAACGATGAAAATAGCTGTTTGCCAGTGCTTGCCAACAAACGGTGCAATTGAACAAGCCTTTGTTAACTTAGAAACTAATTTATCCGCCGCTTCTAGGGTAGATGCACAAGTTGTTATCTTCCCTGAACTTTTCCTACCTGGATATAATCGACCAGACCTACATAAAAAGCTTTCACAAAGTAAGGGTGATGAGTGGTGTGATCGGATCGCTACAATAGCTAATTCTTACAAGTGTGCATTGGTAATCGGTTGGGCGGAACGTGAAGGTGATAAAATTTTCAATGCTGCTACTTGTTTCGGAAACGATGGAAATATAATTGGTCATTATCGTAAAATTCAACGTTTTGGGTCGATGGAGCATAAGAGTTTTGGAGCTGGGGACCAATATGCGACTTTCGATTTTTTTGGCCAAATAGCCGCAATTCTCATTTGTTATGATGTGGAGTTTCCACAGCATGTAAGAGCTTTAGCAGAGCAAGGTGTAACTTTGATCTTCGTCCCTACCGCGAATCCTGCCGGATACGAACATGTTTCAAAAATACTTGTTCCCGCCCGTTCCTCGGAAATGGCTGTGACCATAGCTTACGCTAATTACTGTGGGTCAGAGAATGGTTTGAAGTTTGCAGGTAATTCAGTTATCGTTGGCCCTGATGGAAAATCACTAGCAAGCTCTGGAACAAATGAGACTTTGTTGATAACCAATATTAACAATGATTGTGATCCTGAATTTCTTTCATTACAGCTGACAGACTATACAAACCTGTCAAGCTAGTAACTTTCAAATTAAATTTTATGGTTGATTGCAATACGATTTTATTACAAAATAACGTTATTGAGCGACTTTTTCTGTCTGCTGATATGCTCTTACGTTTTCGTTTGCAAAGCGATCACTTCTCCAGTTATTTAGCAAGCTTTTTAACCAGTTCGGGAAATGTATCAACAATGATGTCATGGTTAGGATTTGGATTTGGATCTGGTGGACCAGATGGACCCCATTCATCTGGTCTTTTTACAAAGGCCGTCTTAAAACCAACGGCTTTTGCAGCATCTAAATCGAAATTATGGCACGCTACCATGCAAATCTCACTTGGAGGTAATTGAAGCCATGCGGATACAGTTTCATAAGGGGCAGGTAAAGTTTTATATTGCCCTATCCCTTCGCACGAGAAAACAGCGTCCCAGGACAAGTTATTTCGCTTTGCTGTATCTAAAATAATGCGAAAGCTTAGTATCGTGAATGAGCAGCATAAGAACTGCTTTCTCAGCTGAAACAAAGCATCTGGAAAATCATCCCAAACCTCAAAATTATGCGGGACATCAAAAGCTATGATTCTTCGATCTTCTTCCGAAAAAAGATCAAGCTCAAATTCTTGACATAATTCCCTCAATACCATTCTGTGAGCATCATCAAAGTTATACTGAGGCGGTTCTTTTTGACCCAGATTGATCATCTTTCCAAGCGATCGGCGCCTCAACTCATTTGCAATGTGATGCCAATCTCTTTCTAACCCGTAATCAGCCCCGATACTTTTAAAAATCGAATAAAATCCCGTGTGCCAATCCAAGATCGTACCACCGGTATCAAATGTTAGAGCCTTAATATCTTTAATAGCCATTTCACATTAATCCTTTGCCTATTTATCCGAGTGACGACTTTTTCTTATAAATTATGTATTCTCAAGAATTTTTAATTCTCCTACTAACTATTACAAAGCCTTTATTCTGGGCCCTTCAAATCTGCCGCATAAATCTCCAGTCTAAAATTAAGCGATATAAATTAAATGTAATCGGATATTGCTGTACATAGAAGGGAAAATAGTTTGCTAATCTTCCCGTATACTCCAAATTGTCTTAAATATTTTTGATTTTTGTGATAGTGATAATGAGAGTTTTGAACTCGAGTGGGATCTACTGCAGAAAATTTCCAAAACTACTGCCATTTTAGTAAAAATTGGAAATTATCAAATTGACCTGCTAAAAGGAGTTATCAAAGTTCAACCCAAAGACTTCTTTCCTGCAATTCTAAAAATAAACAAAATCAAACCAATTACAATAAGACCAATAGTAAAGGCATAGCATGTCCATTTAATCATACAATAAATTGAAGCTCTTTGAGCACTTCCAGACGAAAAGGTACCGTCCAATAAATATTGATTACAGATGACCGACAATTCAATGTTTTCCATAAAATCAAAAAATACTTGGTTTAGCGGAAAAAGATTCAAGCGACATAAACCACTCTGATGATGTTTTAAAAGGAATGACAGCCAAACCATGAAAGTTATACCATAAATAAGAGCAAAAATCATGTCCCAAATTTGAAGTAATTCGATATAATATTTGATCTTTTCTTCAGAACGTGACGTCAAAAAGTCAGATATTTTTGTTTCGTCAAACCCGAATGCTGTACCTAAAGATTGCACATTTGCATTGGGAACTTGAAACTCTAAAGCTTTATCAATGAATACAAAATACAAGAAAAATAACCATACCAGCGTTATAGAAATTGCTAAGTACAAATTTGAGCACCGATAAAAAAACTGTGACAGTTTATTCATAATATCCTCTAATTATCTGCCTTTATGGTTAGCATTAAGAAGAAAGTCAAAAGTAGACGCACTCAAAAGTAACGTAAAACGGGATGAATGGAATTAACTCTACGCATTTCGAAAAAAACTGCGTCATATCTTATGCCAGGAGAGATACTGATTTCTTTTACCTAACCTCCCATGAGAACGAGTTTCAAAGGGACACAGCGGTATATCTTAAGGTTTGGCTTGATTTGAAGGTATTTTTTTTGAACACTGAACGACAATTTTAATTTCAATAAACTTCTATGTACGATGACTATTAAGGAAAGTATTAATGATCACTCCATGGGACTACGCCAACACCGAATTGCCATGCACGCATCCAAACCGATCAGAGCATATGAAGGAAATGGGTACAATGGGTTGGGAATTGGTGTCAGTTAATTCTAATCCAGCAACAGGTGCGCATGTTTTTTTTTGGAAACGACCTTTGGAAGATGGCCAAAAAATAACTTCTAACGGCAATACCTCAACCCATGAAAGTCCACATAAAGAAATGCCTATAGCTAGATTGGGAGAAGTGCGGGCCACCAAACAGGAACCATTTCGTGAACATAAATTCAATCAGGAGATACCTGCATCAAACTACGAATTGCTTCCCAAACCGCAAATTGTAATGATCGTCAAATACCGACCAAAAGAAGGATGTTTCAACGAGTTCCGAGATGAACTTTACAAAAGAGATTATCCAAACTGTATCGCTAGACATATGGGCTTTAATGAACAGAAAGAGTTCATTTGTTTAAGCCTAATGGAGAGTATTGATGCTGCTCTTGATCTGGAAGGTGTCGGTACAAACTGGTTAGATTCGGTGGATCATTTGTTGATCAAATACCCAAATGGCAGTCGCACGGAGTCCTTTTCGGGACCGGTTTGGGGTTGGTACCCTAACGTTGAAAATTTTAAAATTTTTGACAAGCATTCTAGAGAATTCAATGTGGTTTTGGTAAAAATGAAGGCATCCAAAATTGACGATTGTAAAAATCTGATTTTAAGGCCATCAAACGCACCAAACAAATTGTTTAAATGCGTGGCTCAATACAAAGACACGGATGATACAATTATCCTTTTAAGTTTAGATGCTATGAAAGATCAAGTGAGTACAGAGGATAACTTTGAAATCGAATATTGTTCGTTACTGGAACAATTAATTATTAAAGAGGAAACAAGAAAGTTTTTTTCTGGCGCAGAAGACTTTGTTTGGTTAAACGAATTTTCATATGGTAATCAAATAAAATAACTCCACAGAACCAAATTCCAACTTTACCAAATTTAAGAACTTTTTAATAGATCTTTTGCAAAGCGGCCTGTGTTTGGGTTCACAAAATCAAGTTACCCCCTACCTCTTTTCAGATGAAATTAAAATTTATTACCTTTATTACGTAAAAAATTTCCATTAGTTTTTACCTTGCCAACCTCAGACACAACTACAATATGCTCTGGATATTCCGAATTACCAAAGCATAAACAGTCACTGTTCTGCCCAATTTCAATCAATCGCGCCTGTGAGAGCGGCAGTCATCCGCTCCAGATTTCTGGTCCACCTAAAAGTTTCGGATCTGTTGTCCCAACAACACCATGATCCTTATGGTTGTAGTCAAATAGTGACAGTACATGCGTAATTACTTGAAGTCTTGCGCGTTTCTTGTCGTCAGATTTAACCACGCACCACTTTCCGAAAGCGTGATTTGTTTTTTCAAAGTTTTCTTTGATTGCTTCACTGTATTCTTCCCAGAATGAAAGTCCTTTTACATCAATGTCTGATAATTTCCATTGCTTTAGTGGATCATGTTCTCGTTTTAAAAAGCGATTTAACTGTTCTGCTCTACCAACATTCAGCCATATTTTTATCAAAATAATCCCTTCTTCTGCCAGCATTGTTTCAAACTGAGGCGTCTGCAAAAAGAAGTTTTCAAGTTGTTCATCATCGCAAAATCCAAAAACTCGCTCAACAACAGATCTGTTATACCAACTCCTGTCGAAAATTGTCAGTGTACCTGCGGTCGGCAGATGACTGATATATCTTTGAAAATACCATTCCCCGCGCTCTCGTTCCGTTGGTTTGGATAATGCAACCACGCGAGAAACTCTTGGGTTCAGATTTTCTGTTGTTGCTCGAATACAGCCACCTTTTCCAGCTGCATCACGACCTTCAAAAAGGATTACAACTCTTTTTGAATTAATCTCCAACCAAGCTTGAAACTTTGCAAGCTCAATCTGTAGACCTGCCATTTCTTCAAAATACTTAGTTTTCGAAAGTCTTTTTTTATATGGGTACGTATCGTTTAAAATATCCTTTTTGCCACTTTCCAGTATTAATTGTCTTAATTCTTTTGGTGCCTTTTCATTCAGAAATTGGCTTACCATACCCTCAGCTGCTAGTGACATAACCTACCCACCGCCCAGTTAAAATTTTCACACTCACTCGTGTGTATTGATTAAGATACACCTGTCAACAAAATATAAACATTTTTTTTAATTTCAGACAATAGCATCTTCTAACGAGCCAAAAACTAATCCATCCGGAGGGTGGAATCTTTTAATTGGAGAAAGCATATAAAGACAAAATCCATCTTACACTTTTATTTTGTTGAAGTGACTTCCATTTGTGGACGCGGCTAATCTTAGTACAAAATCTTTTTAAAAACATAGGTTAAACTATTTTTTTCACTGCCGTTTCTGTTGATGGTGCGACATACTTTTAAGGCGATTAAATTGACGAACAAAATCGATGGAAATAAAAGTGAAAGTATTGTCCGTTCCGATGAATGGACCTCTTTTAATTTGGTGCCAGCCGCTCCGGTACAAACAATTGGCAAAGTATTCCGGAAACGTGAAGCACTTCACAAGGAAGTATCTGAGCAAATTTTGATGGCAGCAAATCCTTCTTATGCGCCTATGAAAACCAGATGGATTACGGGAATTGACGGTAACGTCCGAAGGGTCATGGTGCCAAAGAAATTAAAAAAGTGGTGGGTCATATTGCCGAATGGGAAAATTCAGGTTTCGGTATACTGGAAGAGAAAGCGTTTAGAATTGGAGCCTGGAAAAGACGCTATCGAAATAGACGGGAAATCAGAATTGGTGGCCACCTTCGAGAGTGTTCAGCGAAGCATCGATCATGGAGACTTTGATACTTTAATTTAATCCATCAACATAAATGTTGTTTAAATTTTCTTTGAAAATTTCAGTTCTGCGCTTTGACAAAGATTTAGTTAGTATAGTTAACTAGATACTCAATTAGTTTTTAAAAAACTTAAGCCAGAAAGACACTAAGTTATTTTACTGCGTTTATAGAAAAGTGTTATGCAGCCTGCTGGATGTCGTAAACAAAGTGAGCGTCTTTTACCGCACGTAGCAAAACACTTTCGGCTTCCTCAGTGCTTATCGCTAAAACCGGAACGTTTTCATGTTGTTGAAATTGGCAATTTACAAAAGACACTAAGAAAATTTTTTTTTCTGAATTTTTCATAAAATTTCCCCCCAGATTAACTTTCTTAAAATTTAGATGGTAGTGAGTCTATTTAATTAATCGGAAAACAGATTTAAAATTATCTAATATGGATAGAAAGTATTTATTTCATGCAAACAAACGTTCATCCATGAAAAATTAATCAATGGTACGCTCTATATGAAGTTTCTCGACTGCTGAAAGCGCAAACTTTCTAATCTGAAGAATAGCAGGACACATTATATTAGCTTTTGCCCAAATTCCTTTAATAAGCTTTGGTCACGATTACAATTTTTATCGAAAACATATTGCGGTTCTCCAATCCCTTCCAGTTATCACGAAAATTAAATTTAGAGATTCAACATCAAAATCATTTAAAGAGGATTACATCCTATAGGTTGATGTATTCTCTCTAATGATTTGCTAACAAACAAAACTTTGCCTGTATATTTGAGAAAACTTTTCTTTACTTCATTAATAAGAGACAAAACCGCATAAGATTAGGAAATATTAGTGAATTTTTTTAATGTCTATGCAACATATCTTACATTTGTAAGCTTTTTATAATATGCTTAGTTCCTACAATATAAATTTGACGATTATTTTATGAATTCTAAGCCAGTTTTCAGCAGTGGTACACATACTCTTTCCCTGGATAACGCAGCTGCGGCATCCGTTATATATGATGCTGATGCGTATGATAATGATGGCGAAACGCTAACTTATACTCTTCTGGACAGCATTAATATCTCTGTGGCTGGCGATGAGATAAATGGCAATATAACAATCGCAATGTTCGATGACGTTGCTCCTTTGCACGTAAACAGAATTGAAACTTTGGTGATGGAGGGAGCATATAATGGCGTCATATTTCATCGAGTAATTGACGGTTTCATGGCACAAACTGGCGATGTCGAGTATGGAAAACTGGAGGGAGGAAACTTAATTTATGCTGGCCGTGGTGGCTCTAGCAAGTCAGATTTACCCGCCGAATTTTCAAGTATTCCTTTCGAAAGAGGGGTTGTAGGTATGGCTAGATCATCTGAGCCCAATTCTGCAAATAGCCAGTTTTTTATGATGTTTGAGGATTATTTTTCTTTAAACGGCTCATATACCGTTTTTGGTCAAATAACGGCGGGTCTAGACGTCCTAGACGCCATAAAACGGGGCGACCCTTATGCCAATGGAAAAGTTGACGTGAACCCCGACTACATGGCCAATGTAACCAACAGTCCAGTCAATGACTTATTTAATATAAATGCCTCAAGTGGAACAGTTAGTCTAAATAACGCTCCTGATTTTAAACTTTTTGATGCAGGTGAGTTTGTTGTTTCAGTAAGTGATGGAAATGAAAACACTTACCAAACAGTAAAACTTTCTCTTCCCGAACAGCGAATAGATATCAGTGTGTACGAACCCAACGGAAGTAAAATCCAACTCTCTAATCAAAATATCATTTTTAGAGATGATTTAGAAACTACTCTATCTATTACAAATGGTACTCTGGCCCCAATTTCACGAGACGTCAGCTTCACTCATATTGAACTAAGCTCCCAAAGCTATAATCGTGGAATTTCGATCAATGATGTTGTACTACAACTCCGAGATATCGTTGGCTTGGACACTTTAAGTGAGAAACAGAGGACTGCTGCAGATATAGATGGTAATGGATCAGTTGGAATTGGTGATGTTGTTTCAGTTCTGCGCCACATTGTGGGCCTTGATACACTGAAGAAATGCGCCTTAATCGATAGCTCAGACCAGCTTGTCAAAAGCCTAACCACATCAACACTCGCTGACCTAGAAATCATTCAATATGGCAACGTTGACCTTAGCTCTTCATTTACAGATATTGCATAGTTCATTCACCCAGTAAAAATTTTCTGTCTCGTTGTTGCCAAACATCATTTATTTCAATCAGCTTTTTGTATAATACTGGTTAAAATTCAATGACTGCGCAATAGTGTTCCCGCTGTTAGTATTACTGCCCGCATTATCGATATATCCAGCGCGTTCAATATATTCCAGTGCAATATCATCGGTATCAGTGGCAATCTTTTTAAGATCACAACTGATTAGGTTGTTTAAAATTTTTAATGAAATGTACTCATAATAAGTGCTAAGCAATAAATGATTTTAACGCTGACTACAATAATTAAGTACCCCCTCCCTGTAAGGATAAGTGAAAGCTAAACATTGCTTTAGCGAGAGTATCGTGTCGCAACAGCAAAAAACAAACATATTTTGCAGTTTTGTATCATTTCAACATTTTCGATTTGAAAGTTAACAATTAAAAATTTTCGCATAAAGTCAATTTCAAAAATTCTCCAACGAGGATCAAATTATTCCAAAGTTTTAATGAAGCTTAGAATATAGAACTTAGTGAATATTTTTTGGTTACTTCATCTTTTCAGCACCTAATCTATTGATCAAGTTAAAAGTAGTATCCAACGCTTACCTGAAAGTAACTGTCATCAATTAAATTTCTAAATGGAAGCCCTCTTACAGAAGAATAAAATTCCGTATATTCTGCTTCAAGCTTAAGTCCGTTATTAAGTCTATGTGAGAACTGTCCCATATAGCTCAACTGTTCGCCCGCTTCATCTGCTGCATACAGAACCAAAAAATTACTATCACTCGCATTATTCGCTGTAAATCTTAATCCTCCAACGTTGAACCTAGTAGCTGCCGCTTGAGTTCTATCGTCAAACTGTAATTCTCCTATTAAACCTATATCCCACGATGAAGATGCAATTGAATAAAAGGTGCTTTCGAAGCCTAGTACGTAGGCAGTAGTCTCAATTTCGTCTTGATAACCCTTTACGAATTCGCCTTTGTATAAAGTGCTGGCTCCAGTGAATTGTACATCTAAACCGAGCGCCTGATATTCAGGATAATAGGGCGTTGCTGTTCCGTTGTTATTAAAATTTAATATAGGCTCTCGGGCAGTTCCATAAAAACCATTAATCCCGATGTCATATTCGCCAAATGAGTTAGAGTATCTAACGGCATGGTCTCCACTCATACTGCCCTTATGATCGGAAAACATCGCTTTGTTTAAAGAGACACCTAAACCTGGATGAGCGTCTTGAGCATTAAAAGTACGCTCGCGGAAATATGGCATGAAGACATACTGGATTTCCGCGTCTTGAAGATAAAATTCCGTTGAAATCGATGTTGCACCCAGTTTATCTTCTGTCGAATTGCCAGCGGCAGAATCTCTTTGATTAACGAAATCAACAACATTTTTGCTCTCCGTAACTCCCCAAAAAAATTGCCTATTGCCTACTGAAATATCAAAATCACCGAAAGATCTTTTCACAAATAATTCTCGGGGTTCAATTATATCTTTGCCCTCATCGTTAATGCTCTTTCTAAGAACTAGCTCATAGTCAATGCTCCAGTGCGAAAAATCGGAGTGACCTAATGCCTTTAGTTCTAAAGAAACATCATCTTCGAAGCTTGTCTCCAGACTATGCGGAAAGTGAGAATATGAAGCTGTAACGGAACCAGATATTTCAGCAGTGGCTACAGATTGCATCGTGCAAAGAACAGAGCCAATCCAAATCAATAGTTTTTTCATCTAATATTTTTCAAACTTTTCTTGTTAAAATCTTTTTCCGTAAGCCCATTTGAGAAAGTCCAGTCCGCAAACTCTAAAATAGTTTTCTTTCCAGTTTGGTGGTTGATCATTTCATAGGTGTCCGCGCGCCAAAACTTGTCCTTATATTCCTTATAGCCTTTGAAAGTTAACGTTTTCAGCAAACTTTTCTTCCTGTCATAATAATCAACTTTTTGCACCCTATACTCTTTTTTATCGATCCAAGTGAGTTGTTCGGAATAGCCACTTTTCTTTTCAACGGGGTCGTACGAAACTACATAACATTCTAGACCATTATAATTGTCCATTTTGATGAATTTATAATCGTACTTTTCAAGTTCTTGGCTGCTTATATCCTCATAAGCAAATTCACTGCCCATAAATGGACCTGCCTGATTGGATGAAGCTATGCGCTTCACACGCTTTAAAGCTGGCAAATATAGCCATTGATCATCAGAACCGGCCTTTTTTGTATGAGATAAAAAGGCGGTTCCCTTAACATCCTTGGGCGTATCGAATATTACAAGTGAAAGATCGCCTTCGCTGGAACCTTCCAATGTCTTATTTCTAATTGATCTTGATGTGGTGTTGCCATATTGATCGAAAAGTTTCATCGTCATTGTAGATGTTGTGTCCCCGAAACCGCGATCACGGACATCTACCTCAGTTGCAATTCGAAGACCCTCGGCATCAGATGCAATTACTGAAGTGGATAAGGATAAAAAACAACTCGTCACTACCGTAATATAAATTTTTCTCATTTTCCCAATCCTCCAAGTCGTCAGGCCGACACAACTTCATTTTCTATTTCTTCACTTCTTTTATCATCATCCAATGCGATGAGTAATGCGGGAAGTAAGGTTAAGTCTGCTACGAGTGCCATAAAAAGCGCTATTGCCGTTAAACTGGCCATGGCACTATTTAAGCCAAAACTTGACTGAGCTAAAATTACAAAACCTGCAACCAGGATGACGGTTGTTACTAATAACGCTGTTCCCACTCCCGTAAAAGCACTTATCACGGCGTTTTTTGCACTTGTATTGTTAGTGTTCTTGGCAATTTGATATTTCGTCAAAAAATGTACACTATCGTCAACAATTACACCCAAAGCCATGCCTGTAACTACCGCCACGGCCATGTTTACCTGACCAACAAATAAACCCCATATTCCGAATGCCAAGGCTGCCGGTAATATATTCGGGACCAAACTAATAATTCCTAATTTGACATCTTTAAGTGCAACAAGGATTAAGCCACTAATTATAATCACGGCGTAGAAGGTGCCCCAAAGCATCCCTTGGATATTGCGCTCCGCTATATATGAAAACATAACAGTTGGACCTGCGGCAACCGCAGGTAATCCAACCTCTTTTTCAAGGAAGGCTTCAGCCTCTGAAATCCATTGGCGTATCTCGTTGGTAGTAAGATCTTCAATTGTGACGATAACTTGTGTTGAGGACTTATTAATATCAATTTGATTATTCAAGTCTAGTCCAAATGGTAGAGATAATTCATAGAGCAACAGATATTGAGCTGCCATCTCTCTGTTACTTGGTATTGTATAAAAATCCTCATTACCACCATTAAGATCTCGATTTAAGCGCTTGAAAACATCGGTAATAGACTGAACATTAGTGACAAGTTCGTGTTCTCGAGCCCAGGTTGCAAACTTTTCCAACTTTTTCAAAAAATCAGGATCACTTATACCGTTTTCACCATCAGAACGCATGTCGAATTGAATAGCATTCAAACCAGAGAGGTTTTGGCTTATCCAGTCCGTATCTGCTCGAAATGATATATCTTCATCGAAATATTTGAGGAAATCATCATTAATTTCATTTTTGGGTACTGAAGCAACGAGCAATACAGAAACCACCAGTGAGGTTAATAGCACGGTCTTGTGGTTATTAGCTATGAAAGTTCCAATTTTGTCCATGTAGGAATTCAAAAAACCAACGGTAGAGCGGGGCTTAATATCAACAAAACTTATTAAAATCGGTAGAAGCGTAATAGAAAATAACCAAGCTGCCATAACCCCAAAGGCTGTGATGTTCCCTAAATCGTGGAAAGGGGGTGAGTCTGAAAAATTTAAAGATAAAAATCCTACTGCAGTGGTGATTGATGTCAAGAATATTGGTTTTCCATTGACACTTAGACTATATATGATTGACTCTTTATGCCCGTTTCCTTGCTTTTTGTGATTTAGCATAGAGACTAAGAAGTGTATTGAGTCAGCCACAGCTAATGTGGTAATTATTGTCGGAGCACTCATTGAAGCGGGTGTTAATCCTACGTTTATCCATCCGCCAAAGCCCATTGCCACGAAAATGCATGGAAAAATAACAAAAATAACGGATATAGTTGCATAAACTGAGCGGACAAGAAGAAAAGTTACCAGTAAAATCACAACGTACATAGCCGGAACAAGCGTCATCATATCATTCATTGACGCCTCAGAAAAAGCATTGTTAAACATGGTTATCCCACTAAGCCTTATCTTTACATCGAAATCAGATTCAATTTTGGAAACCAACTCCCGCGCGGCTTCCGATACCTGAACAACTTCCATAGGGTCGGAACCCGGTAATTGTACTGTAACGTTTACGGCTGTTGACCTATGCTCTTGATCGTGAAGTCTTCCAGTCAGTGATGGTTCCGATGATGCCACCAACGATACCTTAGAAATTTCTTCATCTGTCAGTTCGTTTGCATAAGAATACAGGTCTTCAACCATAAGATCGTCTTCGAATACCTCCGTATGCTGATAGTTAGAGATACTATCAACCCTTATAGAATATGGTAACTGCCAGCTAAGCTCCGTTAAAGCTTCTACTGCTTTTAGTATCTCAAGCGAATGCGCATTTTCATTATCAGCTGGGTCGAACGCAAATTGAACGTTGTCTATTTTGGTATATGTCTTTTGTAACCTTTCGAATGCTTCGAGCTGAGGATTAGTTTCACCAAAAAAAGCTCTATAATCGTTGTCGAAATATAAGTTCTTCCCACCACTCACACTAAGGAATGTGAAAAAAAACAAGCCTAGTAAAACTAGCCACCGAAACTTAAGCAATAATTCCCCATACGGAC
>CACPHA010000059.1 GCA_902633655.1 Paracoccaceae bacterium | reverse complement strand
GTTCGTACTGCTCACTGTTGCGGGCGGTGTCTTTCGGCTTATCCTGGAGTGCCGGCTGAGGAAACGCTGGGAAATAACTAGCGCAGGAAATACTATTTTCTGCTTTTACCGTTGACAGGCTGGTTCCATAAGCCTGCCGCTTGATTATATAGATGGCGGTTTCGTGTTGGATGCATGCAGGTAAAATAGGCTTCCTGGATTTCTTATGCAGAATTAATCTAAAACCCAGCAGGCTATGATTCAATCTGGGCATGCACGTCTAAGCAGATAACCGACTTTCAAATCACAGCGCATGCATTTTTATCTGATGCTAAGCCCGGCTATTGGAAAAGGATTATTGTACCCTGCAGTGATTGTCGCGTTACGTTTTGATGGCTAGTCCGCTTTAGTTGGGGCTCAAACTTGCAGGGCCCAGAAATTAGCCACAGTCATAGCAGGGCACGATTTGTTTTATTCGAAATAGTTATCGAACCGAGCAAGCCTATTTGGATTTCTTTGAAGGTGTTCCTGAAAAGCTTCATGAACTGAAGAAGAGAGGCTTTAAACTCGGTATTGTGACTAATACTGTTCATCCGCCATCCGAGAAGATAGTTTGGTTTACAACTGTTGCGATTGACAAAGAATGGGATAGCTATGCAGATTCCTGTGAATTGGGAATTGTAAAGCCAGACGGTGCGATAATATGCCTGCCGTCAACGCCCAAATTGCTTATGCGACATGCAAGGCATCATCGTAGCGGCCCAAGGCAAAGATGCCGAGGGCTAGACCATTCTCGTTCGCCAAGCCGGGCATAGATTTTAGCGATGCAGCAATCATTGAAACGCCAAAGTAGCCAAAACATAGTTTCCGCAGATTTTTCATAACTGCCCCAAATATTGATCCCAAAAATTGTTGCACAAAACTAATTCAGGATCCAGTTGACGCTTCGCCCGTGCGAATTCCTCGACCCGAGGGTAGGCCTTTTTCAGTTGATCAATCGTCGCATGAGGACGATAAGGTAGATAGTATGTGCCACCAATTTCAACAATTCGGTCAATTAGCTCACGCGTCATTCGCGCCTGATCTGCTTCTCCTCGATGCGTCAGTTCCTGACTAAACGACATCACTGCTGCAACCCTAGGAACCCGCGCATAAGAAAGTACCGATTGATCATCCTGTGCCACGTAGCGCAATGTGACGTTCAGAAACTCTTGATACGATGCCGGGATCACCTCTCGAGAAGCCTCCAAGAAACTGCCAAACGCATCAAGTCCTACAAAATACTCATGCAAAATATCGGTACGATCCGGGTTGCGGTCGTCCAGCGTGATCACAGGTTCATTGATAAGCGAGTTTCGAGTGACTTCACCGCCACCCAATGTTGGACCAACCCTGGTCTCATTCCACCATCGAAAAGATTTAAAGGTCTCATTCCCTAATTGCGCACGATAAAGACGGCTGGCCGCATGGGCCATCCATCCAGATCCGCCAGCTACCGGCAGTTTCTCTTGGTCGTTCGTTTCCCGGTAGGTGATCAAAAGGGCCTTTTGGAAAAAGCTTTCCCTTTCTACATTCAACCGACCATAGGCCATTTTCACAGCAGAGTCTTCAATCGCCTTCTTGTAATTCACCGTGAAGTCGCTCGCATCCATTAATTCGAAAGTCGGTGTCAGGCGGGAATTCTTGACCATCTCCACTTCCATATCGATGACAACTCCGATCAGCCCATACCCCCCCATTCCAAGGTTAAACAGATCAACATTCTGTGTAGGAGAACAAGTCACCAATTCCCCTGAGGGTAACACCATCCGAACCGAGCGGACGGTCGATCCCATTGGTCCGTAGGGCACTGGCCAACCATGGGCGTTCACTGAATAGGTGGCCGCCAAACCAAAGTCATTATTTGATTGCATAACTTTGGGTGACCATCCTTTAGGGTCTAGGGTTGTAATGACATCAAGCCAACGAGCCCCTGCATGAGCGCGAAAAGATTGGTTAGCACTGTCGATTTCTATGCCAGCGTTTTCAAATGTGATCGCCGTGCCCTTTCGTGGGATCGCTTGCGCTCCCATAGAATGCCTCGCTGCGCCGACATTTAGCGGACGCTTCGCCACACGTGCTTCTGCCAATTCGGATCGAATTCGCTCGACCAAAGCTTGATCACTGTCTGATACGTGCAGATGTTTGTGGATAGGGGTCGCGGACAAGCCGCTTGCGTCATCCAATATATTTTCGCCGGAAGGCCCTACGAGCCGGTTAGTGCCCGCATATGTAGGAAGATCTGGGCGTAGCAACCCTGATAGCCCCCATCCAACGGCTCCTCCTACTCCTAAAAGGGCTACGCGGCGCGACAGCTTTTTCATTGATCGACCTCATTTATTGGTTTTTTTTCTATCATTTTCAGTTTCCTGCCAAGCTCGTTCAGATTGTCCTCAATCTCAGAATACTACGGGACTTCGTTAGCAAGAACAAGTTCGGCAACTTCCTCGCCGAGACACCACAAATTATCTCAAGGCCTCTTTGTTTAAAAGACTTATCACTTTAATCATCGAAAAAGTCTCTATTCGTGAGTGCAGCAAAGGCAGCTCACCCATGGCCGCTTTGTAGCTATTGCCAAGTTGGCAATAGATCTTACCCTTTCCAAGAAGTGGTCTCAAACCAACTGGAGCATTTCTTTTGTAGCGATAAGAGCCATTTACGCGTTGCAATACATATCTTGGGAGTTTTTGGAGCAAGTTCTCACTAATGGCTGCTAGCTATGCCAACTGAACGCCTATTCGCAAGGGACAGGAGACAAACACTACTGACTATTTTTAAAGCATTTTGGAAAAGTGGTCGCAAAATAGGTTCTTCTAAAAATCAACGCACTGATATCGTTACATTACTTCCAAATAGGGGGTTGTTTTTGGTGTCCAGGAGAAGCTAATGGCTCCTCGGTAAGGCCCCAAATAGACCCTCGTCTCAACTATATCAAAAACTTAACTTCTGCGCTTCTAGGTTTTCTAAGGCGCTTTTAGTGACCTCTTTAGTGGACTTGCGTGGGTACCATGGTCGACAAAAGACAACCACCCGGCACCTCAGCTGTCTAATGACTTTCTAAAAGTATGACTAAAGGGCTTCTCGTGTTGTTGCAGTTGTCTGATCGGTGGCGAGACGATGGAGATCCCAGAGATAACAACGGAAATGGGTCTGTGCGCCTGTTGCACATGGGGTTAATCAATCCGACCTTTCAGTACGAGCTAGCTATCGCCACCACTACCAGCCTGCACCAACCTCGCCACACCACCCTCCAGGACAAGCTTGGAGATCAAATCATCCATGTCCATTAACACAGGCAAGTCCAACATCGGATGACGTTCTCATCCTCAATAACAGCTTCAGGAAACATATGTTCTACGTCTTGTGCTGTTAAACCAGCGTTTGGATGCTTATCTAATCCAAGTTCCTTTGCTTTCTCATTCCATCCCCAGATATGAATGACTAAACCGTTTTCTAATACCATGCGGGTTTTAACTTCACTCAGAAGCTTATTATCCTTGCTGTATTTTAAAGTGGACATATACTCAGCAGTAAGACTACTTGCAAAAAGAACTGTGCTTAAAACGAGAAGTGTTTTTTTAAAGAATGTCATTCTGTGCTTTCCAATGAATTGCCTCAGAATAGCGTGATGCGGAAATATGCGTAGCCCATCCTACCAATTCTCTAGGACGTTCCACACCTTCCACCAAGTATCCCAGTTCCAACCGACATTATAAAACACTCACAGCAAAAACGTTTATTGAAGTTAGCTGATTTGCTGCGTTGGTAGCATTTGGAGCATTTTCAAACATCAGAGTATGAGGTTTTATCAAACTAGTTTCATTGAAAATGCGAATGCCTAACTTTTAGTAACACGAAAGGGCACGTTTTTGCCCCAATCCTGATCTCTAAAGATTAAGACAATGTTTTTTTGCTAATTGAATGGCTAATTGGAAGCACGGTTGGTAAAAACTGGATGGTTACGGTTTAAAAAACAAAAAAAGGAGAAAAGAATGGGTATACATGAAGATTTTATAGCGTGCTTTCGAGACTATGACCCAGTTGTTTTCCGAAGCTTTCATCACGAAGATTTCATGACAGTTCGCGAAACTGAATTGTCAACGTTAGATGAGCACTGCGCCATTATAGACGAGCTCGCCTCTAAGCCAGACTGGGACTGGCACGATAAAGCTGAATTAGTTCACGAAAATTTCTTCGTTGCCGAGTGGCGGTGGAGAGATGGCCATGAAATTGTGACGAATGTTAGTCTTAAGAAGGAAGGTAAAATTTGGAGAACAGTAATAAGCCGAGTACCAATTGCGGACACCCCTAATCCCAAAATTTACGATTAGTCGGGACCAATACAATCTTGCACCATGCGCTTAATTTGTTTTGCCAAATGGTATTAAAAAAGAAAGCTTCTTAGTACAAGAGCTACCAGCTCGGTTAAGCCATTTTAGCTTTAAAACGCGAATACATTCTTAAACGCAAGTATACAAAGAACCATACATTTTTACCAAGTCAGAAAAAGCTCACGAGTGGGACTTCTCTGAGTTTTTTTGCTTAAGCTTTTTTGGTTGAGACTTTTAATTAGCATTGGAGAAAGGGCTACTTGCCAGTGGGTCACAGTATAAAAAAACCTACCAAAAGCAAGCTGGTTAGTGGCCTAAGGCACATTTCACAAAACTAAAATACGCTTCAGAAGATTAAAGTGATTTCATGGAACAATGTTATGGTTCATATGAAAAACATTATCTGGATCATACTTTCTCTTCAAACGTACAAGTCGATCATAATTTGAACCGTACGCGGTCTTAACACGACTATGGTCCTCATCTGGCATCATCCAATTTACATACGAACCCGTTTGGCTAGAGTGAGGATTTAAATCCTTCCAGTATCTCTTGGCCCATGATTTTATATTTTCAAAATCCGCTGCATCCGGACTTACCCCAACAATAACCATTGAATAATTTGAAGATCGGTCGTTCCATGCCGTGGAGTCGGCTGAAACATTGTGACATGCGCCATTAACAGGATAAAGATGCATAGCACATTTCCAGGTTGGAACATCTTGGATGTTTTTACTATGGGCAGCAATTACATCATCAGTGATGCTATCAAAATAATCACCCTTCCAGTACCATTGTTCTCCTGCCGGGTATAACTCGTTAAATGCTGCGTTTAATTCACGGAGAGTGCCCCAATGCGTCCCATCCATAACTGGAGGATTTTCTTCACAGAAAGCTTTGATAGGCGCCCACGCTTCATCAAATTCCTCTTTAGGGCCATAGTAACACCACATTATTCCACAAAACTTTTGAAGATATAGATCCTCAGGAAATGGAGGTCCGGGCGGGATAGTTTGCACGGCATAAAATCCATATAGGTCATTTCGTGCAGTCTTCATAAGTTGGTCATACCAAGTAAAAGTATTTTCCATGTCGGCTAAATCCCATGCCATTAAGCCACAAAAAACATCCTGAACGGGAGCCATTTCGAACAGAAACGATGTAACAATTCCAAAATTGCCTCCACCGCCCCTAATACCCCAAAATATGTCAGTATTTTTTTCTTCACTTGCAGTAATGTAAGAGCCATTTGATAAAACTATGTCCACCTCAAGAAGGTTATCTATAGCAAGGCCATACCCCCGAGCAATATAGCCATGACCGCCGCCAAGGGTCAGACCTGAAACACCTGTAGATGAAACAACCCCGCTTGACACAGCTTTTCCAAAACATGCTGTAGCGTCATCGACATCTGCCCATTTACATCCGGCTCCTACGCGGACAGTGTTCGCTTCATTGTCAACGCGCGTGTACTTAATCCCCGACAAATCTATAATCACACCATCGTCACAGGTACTGAAACCGCTACCATTGTGACCTTGACAACGAACTGCTATTGCAACTCCCGCATCCCGCGCAAAGTTGACAGCAGAAATAACATCTGCTTCGTTTTTGCAGTACAAGATACCCTGAGGTTTTTTATCTATGTTTGCATTATATACGCTTCTAGCTACTTCATAATCAGAGTCCTCACGAGACACTATTTCACCTGAAAACCCAGATTTTAATCGCCCAAAGTCTAACATTAAATTCTCCATCGAAAAGAGTGTAGGCTAATCTTTGTTATTGTACTTATAAGTAATAAAATATCAATAGGTCTTAAAAATCGTATCTATAATTTGAATTGCTACCTAGCCATATTGATAACAGATAGTTTTAAAATTATAGTAATTGGAAATAGTCACCCACGATGGGTCGCACAATCTACTTTTTAGGAAAACATTTGCCGCTTACCCAACCACCTTTTTTGAATTGAATGTAATGGCAGGTTCCATATGAAGACCCTATCTATGATAAAATTTAAACCGAAGCCTGAGTATTATGACGAATACCTTTTCGCGTTGAAAAAAGCTCTCAAAGGACACGAGCATTATATTTTAACGAGAGACGAAGAAGTTTTCCAAATCTGGGTGTCTGAAGGCATTGATGACTTAGCTGGTTTTCAAGAAGCCGGGCTTACTTTCTTGGACGAGCATCGTCATATGCTGCAAGAGTATTCAAAGGATAGCCACTCGATTCCAACTACCGCTTTCATAGAACAAGAGCCCGCATCCGGTGGTTTGAAGAGCTTCGAGTGGTCTCAATCACCAAAATTTAACGACCCAAAATATGCCTAAATAATCGCATATTGCCCATTTAGGTTCCAGAAGGCTGATGTCGAAGCAGGACGGACGTATAAGAGTTTGCGATCCTTAGCGATAAAATCTTTTTTCGGCATTCAAAAAGCTTCAGTTCGTCAAAACACAATAAAGGGCCGCAGTAATATGTGGAATCCTTTAATTTGGCGTCATCAGGACTGCCGTGAGTGTGGCCTGCATAAGGCTAATGCTACCTTTCAGAAACAGCTAGCTATCGCCACCACCAGCACAACTCTGCACCAACCGAGCCACACCGCCCTCTAAGACTAGCTTGGAGATGAAATTATCCATGTCCATTAGCACGGGTAAGTCTACCATAAGGTAACCGTTCTCATCTTTGATAACTGCGTCAGGAAAGATATGCTCTACATCCTGTGCTATCACACCAGCACTGGAATGCTTATCCAGTGCAAGTTCCTTGGCTTTCTCATTCCACTCCCAAATGTGAATAACTAGACCGTTTTCTAGCACCATGCGGGTTTTGACTTCAGTCAGCAGCTTATTATCCGTGCTGTAGTTAACAGTAGACATATCCTCAGCAATAAGGCTGCTTGCAAAAGAAACTGTGCTTAAAACGAGAAGTATTTTTTAAAAGAATGTGATTCTGTGCTTTCTAATGAATTGTCTCAGAATAGCGTGATAAGGAAATATGCGAGGTCCTATCCTTTAGAGGAGCCGGTTTCAGCGATTTTTGATGGTTTTATCGAGCAAAGCATTAATGGTTCAGAAATTAATCCCAGTTTCCGGTTGTTCCGAGATATTTCAATATATGCCGAAAGCTCTCATGACCTCGATGCAAAGCTTGGAATTCGTGATCGACCAGCGTTTGAGGTTCAAATTTGGACTGGCACAATACAACGCGTGCAGGATCGAAGGGTGGATGGAGATAGGCGAACGCACCCTCTCCCAGATTGACGCCTGGCAATGCGGTACGACCCTTTTGAATAGGTGCGCTATAAGCCCAGACGTTTTCAAAAGTGAACCGCTTCAGTCCCTTATCCAACAGACGGTGGGTCAGTTCGGTCAGTGGCAGAAAGCCATCGCCAACGGGAACTCCCACAACCATGAGCTGGCCCGCGTCCTCGGCGCTGATCATCACATGGTCCTTGAAATGAACAGAGTGGACGTGCGGCAACACCGCTTCGAGTGCTGAAATCGGGTGTTCCAAAACCATCTGTGAATTACCGTAGTCATAGAGGATTTTTAAGTTTGGGTGGTTCACCTCATTAACGATCTCCGCTAATTCCGCTCCAGTGAAATCTTCGTGATTTTCAAGCACGATAATCACATTCAGATCATTAGCCTCTTGCGCGACTGCCGCGAGGTCGTCAGCTGTGCTTTGCATCATCTCCCGCACCTCTCCGCCATGGCGGGTGTAAGTGCGCAGGGATGTTGCACCCATACGGTGGGCGACGTTCAGCATTTCCGCCATATGCGACGGTGCTGTGCCCGACGTGTCAACCTCTAGGCTCATTCCATGGGTCGTCAGATAGGCACTCAGGCGATCCATCCGATCGGTGTCGCGCCCGCCCAAATGACGGTAGTTAGTGTCATTCAACGACAGGCTAATGCCCTGAAAGCCCATTGACCTTGCCAATTCGGCAAAGGCGATGGCGTCAAATCCTGGCTTATGTGCAAAATGATGCCAAAGGCTGAAGCTGTGAATTGTGGTTTCAACGATCATGCAGGTTGTCTCATATAACTCAGTTCCTCGCCAAGCGCGCGGTGGTATCGCGCACAGATTTCACTATCTTTCAGCAATTCTACGCGCCATGCACAATATCCGGCAAAACGCCAGGCGTAGGCAGGCCGCAGCAAGTCATACCTTTTTGCGAGGTCGGGGCGCGCCAATGCCTGCCAGAAGTCTTGGATTTGAGTATCGGTCAGGGGCGCTCGTTCACCGAGGATCTGGAACGCAGGCGACAGAAAGCTGTAGATGTCTTCACATAGATCTCCAATTGCCGGGCATTGCCAGTCGATAAGACGCAGATTTACCCCCTCACCTACAAGGTTCACACCGATATCCGTGTGAATCAAAGATAACCTATCCGGTGGCGTCACCTTGACTACTGGTGGAGGGTTAACCTCTGGCGGCGACTTGCAGCGCGCAAATAGGGCGTCACCTTCAGCAATGATTTCGCCCGGGTCGATGGGAACAGTACGAAAACCTTCTGGATCTGCTACCTCCTTGCGCAACAGAAGTTGCGCAACGCCCTCCATATCACCATCCCACATTTCCCCTTCAACGTAGTTGTAAACCAGTAGAGAGCTTTCGGGCCAGAACCCGAGCACATCGGGAGCGACGTCCAGCCCAGCAAGGCGGCTTAGGGCCTTTGCCTCATCTTCTGGGAGGTTTGGGAAGAGTGTGCCCGTCATCGGTTCCACAAATTCTTTGGCGACAAGGCATCGATCTGGCGCATCAACGCGCCAGACTTTGTTGCTGTAGCCACCTTTGAGTTTGCGAAACGCTGTCTTTCTGCTTGCCAAACCTTGCGTAGCTAGAAAGCGTCGTAGTTCGGCTTCCGTCATGCAAAACCCTGCCGACCGTTAACACGAAACATGGTACTGGATAGCGCATGGACAAGTGGGCCAGCCTTGCTTTCCACTTTACCACTGCTCAGATTGGCACAAAAATACGGCAGCCAATAAAATCCATACCCTTCTAATCCTGATAGTTCAGTAATAAGAATAGCTTCAGTGAAGTAAACAGCGTTCTCAGGAGACGTGCCAGTAACGGTTAGGGCATTCCAGATAAATGCGTGGGCGTTTCCTACAGAGAGTAAAACGTTCATTTCGCGTGCATCCTTCTTTTGCGCTCACGAATTTTCATCGTCATCTTTTCGATTCCATCGTTATAAGTTCCGAACCATTTATCTAGCGGAAATTCCGGACTACCATAGTTGCATTCGTAATAACGGTGGTGAAGCTGGTGGAAGAACCCACCAATCAGAATGCGCGCCTTGTTTTTGGCGAACACGGCCTCGTAACCTGAATGGCCAGTCGGTGCCCCCAACAACTGCCAGTGCAGCAAGAATATCATGTGCACTGGATGGGCGGGTAGAAAGAGAAAGATCGAAAGGCTGCTGAAATATAGAAAATATTCAAACGGGTGCATCGATAGGCAGGACCAGGGGCCTACATTGACGTTGCGATAGTGCACTGGATGCACATGTCGGTAGAGCGGTGGCCGATGAAGCAAGCAGTGAATAAGGTGGAAGTGGAGCGCCTGAATAATGGCTAGTACCGGGAAGAGTAGAATAAACCAAACTGGGCTTTCAGCAAATTTAGCCGGCACCGTAAACCCGCTGGCATACACCCAGCGCACGGCAATCTCGAAGACTGTTGCAACTGGCACACCAAAAACCAGCGTATGAAACATATTGTACCATGTTTGGCACTTAAACAGAAATAACGTATTTTTACTCCCGGTGATTGGGCGAGTATCAAAACGTAGTACTTTGCCTTGACCATCAATTCCGTAGAACCAGATATGCAATCCACCAACTACCAGAAATACAGCAATCATATTTCGCAGCAAAACTAGCGCGGCCCAATCCCATCTAAGCACTGCCCCAGTGGGCACGAAAGGCATCAGCCAAAACGCAATAGAAAAACTGTACATGAGGAATAGCGCTCGGTCAGAAACCTGCAGGAAGTTCTTGAACAACCAGCGTATTATGGACCATGGTTGTGGCGGCCAGCACCAGTAGGGCATCTTCGTCAACAGAAATTTTGGTGTGTGGTTCCAGCCTTCAGATTTAAAGTGAGGTGTAGACATGTTTTCTCCTATTGCAGAACCAGTAGCTACCGGGAATGCATGCCTTTTTATCCCTGAAGGTTGAGTGTTAGGTTTGATCGCATGTTAGCCTTGAGCGCTTGGCGAAAGCAATATCTGCTCTCTCGGTTAAAAGCGAAAAACAAAACCGCTCTCAAATGGGACTACCAACCTAATACTAAAGCTAAAGGTATAAGGCGCACGGTCCGTAATCTGGGATCCTAATTCTTTGCACCACAGTTCAGTTTGTTGGTATGTCCCGGCCACAAAACGTTCTCCAAAATCCTAACACTTGGCCCGCGGTCCGTTAAGCACCCCACTCATCTCGGATCAATTCTGATTAACCCGCTGGTCTCATGAATTGCCCACTTCTCTTCCTATGAATTCAACTCTTGAGATTACCAAAAACTAAAAGACGCTATAACATTTGAAAACTAAAATAAATTTAAAGATTATAATTTATTACGGTCATTTGGGAGTGAGATAAACGGGCACAGGTTTTTACTAGTAAAAAAATCTGCAGTACTTCTCGAATTTATTAACTGCGGCTGGACGCCGAATTCTGAACTGTTAATCTTGCTCAAAAATAAAAATATGTGCTTAAACTGTTGCCGCTGATACACAGGAATATGATTCAATCAAGCAAATGCCGATATCTCAAACAAAATGTCCAAAGTCTGATATCGTTGTCACTACACTTGGCACCGGTACTCCAGTATATAATCCGTTACGCTGTAGCCAGAGCATTCTAGTTGAGGCTGGCAATTTCTTTTTATTGTTCGATACTGGTAGAGGCACCGCGCAACGGCTTATACAGGCAGGCATAGCGCCAGCGCAGATCGATAGGTTATTTTTCACACATTATCATTCGGATCACACAGTTGGCTTTGCAGATTTCTGGCTTGGTTCTTGGTTACCGGCCGGGGGCGGACGAAGCAAACCTCTCAAAGTCGCCGGGCCAACTGGGGTGCAGGCGCTCATTGACGGCCACCGCATAGCTTTTGCAGACGACATACGGATGAGGGTTGTCGACCAGAAACTACCTTTGAAAGGAGCACATATAGAGGTGGCTTCGCACTCGGATTGCGGGGTCCTTCTTAATCAGAGTGGGCTCAAAGTTACTTCTTTTGAAACATTCCACGGAAAGTTTATAAAGCCCAACTGGGGATATCGGATCGACTATGCTGGACGGTCAATCGTAATCGGGGGCGATTCAAACAATGACCGCTCAGTGGCCAAGATCGCCACTGATGCCGATCTGTTTTTTCACTCAGTTGGTGCTGCGGATGAGTCACTCCTCAAATTTCCTGAGATAGCAGGCATCCTTCAGCACCACACCACACCGCAACAGGCTGGAGAGATATTTTCTATTGCTAGCCCCAAGATAGCAGCGCTTATTCACATCGTGACGCCTTCTCGCCCCGGATTTCCAACTGTACGGCTTGAAGATATCAAAGCCAGAACAGAAGAATTCTATAAAGGCTCGATTATCATCGCTGAAGACCTGATGCGCTTTGAGATCGGCGATGACATAAATATCATCGCTCCAAACAAGACGTCCTATGGGCTACAGATAGTTAGCACGACACAGGCTGGCCCATGAGCAGCTGCCACAATTCAACCGGGTTTGCACAATCAGAGCCACGCCACCCGATAATCTGGTCAGGCCGGATCAGAACCATGCCCGCCCCATAAAGTTGGCGAATGTCATGACTTTTCAAGACTAGATCTAATACAGCAATTTCTCGTCTTGTGGCTTCTTCAAGGATTGTTGCCTTGGCCTCTCTCTCTTCATCAAAGCTCAACAAAGTCCATTCAACTCCAAAATGGTCAAAGAGCGAATCATCGGCAGCAAGCCACCAGTGGGGTGGTCTGCCACCTGGAATGCCGGAGGCTTGATAGAAATTAGCCTGATCTAGTGGTAGCGCTTCATCCGTTTTGGGGAGGACTGGTGATCCGTCATAGCGGGCACCGAACGTAATCCCAGGAATATTGAATTCGCGTTTTGCATGTTCCACCAAATATTCACCGGCTGCGGTCCGGAGCAGCTCACCGGTTTCAGTGCTGTCTTCTAGATTGTCTTCCGGAATGAAATTGCCAACTGAGTCCGCAAAGCCGCTTGCATAGCCAGTATTTCGAAGTGCCACTTTTCGGCGTTCAAACTCATAGCTTTCAATCAAACCATGCCCACCTTGGCCCTTGAGAACAGCCGCAAGTTTCCATCCCAAATTTACCGCATCTTCGACCGCTGTGTTGTATCCGAGCCCTCCAGCCGGCGTGAAAAGATGCGCCGCATCGCCACCAATGATCACCCGGTCTGAAACAAAATGGTCGGCGACAAGAGAATGACCGGCTGTCCACCCCATATGGGACAGGACATCACAATCAATCGTCATGCCGCATGCTTCACGGAACAGGTCGGCTGCTCGCTCATCTGTTATCGTCGACTCATCTTCATCGCTTCTCAGCTGGGTGTGGAAGGCAAATTCGCCCTTTCCATCTACAGCCGCCATCAAAGCACGTCTATTATCATTAAATGTCCAGTTCATCCACGCAGGTTGCTTGCCGACAACCTCGTAGAATTCTGGGCATCGCAAATAGACGGCATACATTCTGCCACCAAAAAAATGCCGTTCCTCACCGTATTCGCCTTGTAGTGAATAGCCAAGTTGTTTACGCACAATGCTTCGCGCGCCATCCGCACCAATTAAATAGGCAGCATCGATATTATGGATCACGCCAGTTTCCGGTTGCTCAAAAATAGCCGAGATGCCTCTGGCTCCTTCCTTGAATTTCGTCATTCTCCAGCCAAAATTTATCGTTACGGGGTCGTAGGTTTCAGCAACGCGGCGCAGCACTGGCTCAACAAATTTCTGACTAATTCGATGCGGCGCTTCTGAAGCAGTCCATGACCCCTGATTTGAGCGTACAAGGGCATTTGCCTTGCCGGATGCGGGTAACTCGAAGCGCCCCAGTTCGTGATGGCCGTATCTTGTAAAATAGGCAATGTCGGTAGGGTAGTCTGCAGGCATTCCTAGGGCACGGATTTCATTGGCGATACCAAGCCGTCGAAAATATTCCATCGTGCGAGCTTGGGTTGCGTTAGCCTGCGGATTATATGCCGTGCCGTTTTTAGCGTCATAAAGCAAAGTGTTTACGTTTCGGCGACCAAGCTCTATAGCAAGCATTAACCCAAACGGTCCGCCTCCAACTATTACGACTTCACTGTCCAAAATACCGGCTCCGTTGGCCATTTATTCTCAGAAACTATAGCCTAATGCTGTTGCAGAAATCCACCGTGAACCGTCAATATTCATGTTCCGAGTTCATTTAAAGATCAGAGCTTTTAGCGGGCAACGGATAGAGATTGCGTAAGCATGATTTTTACTCACTTCGCATTCCCTACCCTTCATACTCTATTCCGAAAGAAAAAGTTTACCGAAGATCACGTTACCTTTTTTGTTTTGGACCGAGGTGGCACTCATATTGCTGTAGTCAACTGTAAGATGCTTTTAAAAAGCCAAGTGGTGAAGTTTAAAATCAAAATGGTTACTTTGAGCGACTACTTCTTTGAGGTCGCTATGAATGACGTTTATTTTATCAATTTGCTGGCGAGTTAAAGCCAGACTTATTACACTACTATTGTAAATCCTTCAAAAATGGGGTGACCCAAATAGATGCCTTTTGGGTCTCCAGCCCCTTTGTGTGCTTGCCGGAAAGCTTCTGACTTCGTCCAATTCTTGAAGTCTTCCTCTGAACCCCATGTGCTATGTGAGGCATATAGCGTATGATCGTCATGCGTAGCACCCCGAACCAAGTTGAAGTTTTTAAAACCTGGCACGCCGTCCAGATGGCTATCACGATCACGCCATATATTTTCAAAAGCCTCTTCCGAACCAGGTACAATCTTAAATCTATTCATTGCAATAAACATCATAATCTCCTCAAAATAAAGGCGGCCAGATCTTCTCACCAGAGACCCAGCCGCTGTCCTCAAGCTGTTCTCTAAATGGCTATAGCCGAAGATACCGCTGATTTAAATTATAAACCCAGAGACACCACATGGCACCTTGCCTCAGTTGTGCTAGAAATGGGATTATCTAACAAGTGCTACTCGTAATATGTTACTGATCCATCTTGTCAAAGCTAGCCGGCGAGTAAACATCTATAAATATAACTGGCTCATTACCAAGTATATCTCCGCCGTGAGGTACGTCAGCCGATGAACGCCACATATCTCCGGGACC
>CACPHA010000058.1 GCA_902633655.1 Paracoccaceae bacterium | reverse complement strand
AGAAGATATCCTGCCAACTGATGAATAAAAACAAGCATGCAAAAAGAACCACTCCTGCAAAAGTGAACGCGGTCATTACAGAGTACGGTATTCTTTCTCTAGCGACCCAATTGGCGGTGGCGAACACTATGTGAAATCCATCAAATGGTGGGAAAGGTAACATGTTGAATATTGCAAGTGCTAGCGAGATTGAAGCGACAAGTGAGAATACTGCAAACGCTCCTTGTTTTGCGACGTCACCTGTCATTTCCGCGATGCCGATAGGACCTGACATATTACATGTGCTTATAGCACCGATGACTATCGCCTTAATCCCAGACAGCGAATCTTTTATACTGTACCATAGCGCTGACGAAGCGTTCAGTGATGCTTGAAAAAGTCCAACCTCACGCAATTTTACCTCAAAATCGAACGGTAATGGAGGTGCAGCAACGCCAATCATCCACTGCTCAAAAAATCCTGTGCTGTCTGAGTTTGGTCTCACTCTGGGTTGTATTTCAGTTTGAACAAAACTCCCATCTCGCCAAACTTCCAAGCGAATTAATCCGCCTCTAGAATTCTGCACCGCCTCCGCCAAGTCGCGAAAGTGGACAATTTTCTCGCCATTAACTTTAGTGATTACATCCCCAACTCTCATTCCCGCATCAAGTGCAGCAGAATTAGGTTGCATTCCACCTACACGAGCAAGGTTAAGAGGTGCACCGAGCACTAATAATTCTCTACTCTCTCGAATTATTTTGTATTCTGTAGCGTTTTCAGAGTTTATCGAAGATGTAAAACCAAACCACTCTTCATCACTCGATGGAACTTTCACGCCATTCACTTCAAGTAAAGTATCGTCTGATCTTAATTCATTCACATAAGGTGTGCTCGCAATCTCTGCCACTTCAAGTGGATATTTCATGCCTCCTTGAACAAAAATTAGTACGCAATATAAAAGATACGCGACCAACAAGTTCACTAAAGGTCCAGCAACGTAAATTAGTATTTTTTGGATAGGGTGAGCACCGTATATCGTTTTCTTAAACTCTGCTAATTTTCTCTTGTCAGTAGGTCGCTCGTATGGATTTTCTGTGCCGTTCTCAATGCTTGGAAATGCTACGTAGCCTCCAATCGGAAAGGCACAGACGCGCCATTCTGTTCCACTGCGATCCATTTTTCGAAATAGTATTGGACCCATCCCCACAGCAAACGCGGATGTTTTTATTCCCAATAACTTTGCCGCCCCGTAGTGCCCCAACTCGTGAAGGACTACTAAAGCAGAGATTAGCAGTAAAAATAACAAAATATAATTGACTATAAAATCAACCATAAGTTTAACCTATTTTTGGCGGTCATGCACTTTACGAAATTGGATTACCGTTCTTATGATGGGCAAACAATAGGACAAAAAGTGCAAGTCCAGGGAATAATACCGCTAAAAGTAACCGATAGCGTTTTCTGTAACCCTTGAATTTTGCAACAAATCCGATGAGTGCAAAATACGCCACTACCGCTGTGAGAAACCACATAATCGATACTAATTCCATAGGGTAATCCTATTTTTAATGTTACTAAGAATATTATTTCGAAATTTGTGCGTCTAGTCCAAATATTAAAAACTACTTTGCCCTGAAGAAATTGGGTGCTTAATTCGCTTCAATAATTATTAAAAGTTACCAGATACATTCGATGACCTTTAGAAAAATTTGATTTGTTAAATTTAAGTTAAGTATTCCAAAACACTTTTCCAATCAGGAAACCTCTCAGTTCCAAAGTGAATATGCTCACCCTGAAATTCTGCAGCGTCATTCACCACAAAACTGCCTATCAGGATCAATTAGTTTGCTGCAAAAGAAACTACTCCATTCGTGGACGATATGATTTCTCTTATTATGTTGAGCATGCCGTAAGGAAAGATTTTTGGAGCCCGCATTTTTATGCAATATTCGAGATGCCAACAATCAAAGGAGTAAAGAAATGACATATGGAGCTATTAGAGAGTTCACGCCTTACGATGGAAAAGATGCAGTTTTGGAAGCTCGTCTGAAAAGAGCTGTTTCTGCGATGTCTAAGCATGGTGCAAACTCGTCTTTATTCAAAGTAATTATCGGGGATCGTGCTGGTGACTATGAGATTTACAACTTTTATGAAACCGTTGCAGCTGGAGCAAAAGCAATGAATGGCTTCATGAACGACCCAGAATTGATGGCTGTAAATGCGGAGCGGGCAGCAGACCCTGTTGCCGAAATGCGCGGTCCATGGGTAGGAAGGATGCTCCACAACAACATTAGGGGTCATGCTACAACTGTGACTGGTGTTCGTGAATACGAAGTTGCAAGAAGTGATGTTCCAAAAATGATGGAACTAGTACCTGCCTTACAGAAAATTACAGATGATCAAGACGCTGATTTAGGCGTTGGCGTTCCTTTGTTCGCAGGAGATCACCAAATGATGAGGGTCGTTTACCGTTTCAAAGATTTAGAACACTGGGGAAACAGCGTAGACGCTATAGTGAACAATCCTGAATTTGCCGCCTTAGTTGAGAAGGCTAACGAGATAGGGATGCTTAAGAAGTCTCGCGTTTTGATGAAATTAACATAAAGAACTGGGAAGGTAAAAAACGATAGAGAAGTGCAGACAGCTAGATATTAATGTCCGCGCTTCGCTCGTTTATTTTGGTTTAGCGACTAATGATCTGGGTTATTCAACCTAACAGGTCTTCAAGGCGCCTTTGAATTTGATTACTGATATCCTCCACGGATCGCTCTACTTCAGGCACTTCCTTAGGTGTGAATAGTCCAATGTGTTTGCCTAATAACTCGATAGCTTTGAGCTTGCCGGTTACAGGCCCGTCACCAAAGGCTATCTTCTCTAATTCTTGGAGAACCCTATCCTCTCGTGAGAGCGCCTGCATGCGCCACCTAGCCTCTTTTTCCGCCTCGAGCTCTATTTACCCTTGCAGCAACCTTGGGGTGCTTCTTGAGTCTTGAGGATTCCTCCCAGACCGTCTTGGATGCCATCTTTGACGCATCGTAGGCCTTTCTATAGGCATTCGACTGCGACCCGCCTTCGCTGATCTCCTCCACAAATTTCTCTTGTTTAGCTGTAAGCATGTGATCTAAGTACCTAGAAGTTTGAGTGCCGCCTTGTAACGATTAAGACGTTTGATGTCGCTTCCAGTTATATCACTAATCTGCTAGATATCTCAGTTATCACTGATATCAGTTGCCTTTACATCCGCCCAATCTTATTGGCTTTGGCTCGTTGTACCAATTGCATTTAGTGATCCATCTTTTCATCAGGATCGCACATCTTCTTAAATTGTCCTCTTCGTCCGGGGGCTTACTGACGCTCCAAGGTTCGGTTACGGTCTCTTTGGATCATCATTCCCGAATTATGCCACAAATTGTCGGTGGAGATTTCGGACACTGCCTAATTCAGCTGAGAAAATATCATTTAGAATGGTCGAATAAATGCCTTAAAAATTGCATCGCTGCTGCCGTAAGAGGTCCAATGAATATAGCAAACATCAACGTCGCAATACCAGCAGTACCACCAATGCTCCAACCAACTATAACAATGGAAAGCTCCAATCCGTTCCTCACATACGCTAGTGGTAAATCAGTTACCTTTTGAAGCCCAGTCATCAAACCATCTCTTGGACCAGGACCAAGGTTTGCAATTAGATATACCGCGGTACCAATGGCGATAAAAATTATGCCAATCAAAGCTTGAAAACTTTGCGCCACGATATCGTCAAAAGTTGGAAGGAATTTAATCGAAACTTCAATTACCGCAGCCACTACAAAAGAATTAACAACCGTGTCAAGCCCTGGAACTTGTTTTAGCGGCCACCACAATACTAAAACCAGAGCACTGACCGCCAATATAGTCCATCCAATACTATAACCAGTTTGGACTGTAATACCCTGACTTAAGACCATCCAAGGGCTGACACCAAGATTAGCAGCAAATAATATGGCATGACCAAATCCGAAAACTATCAAACCTAACAGCAAGAATAAGATAGAAATTGCAGGCGGTCTTATTGTGAAGGGAGTGGGTGCGGTCCAAAATAAATCAGGCACCCTTTTTAGGGACAAAATGTTCATAATCTTCATCATCAGAAAGCACGTATTCTTGAATGGCTGGTTTGTCGATCATCAATTTCTCGATCTGCGTCGTTGGAAAGTGTGCGTCATGCATGCGGGCTATGTACTCTATTTTTTTGATGTGGCTTTTAGATACTTACGGTAGTCTCTTTATGGCCAAGTCGCTTATCTTACCACCAACCTATCCACAGTATGGTGCCTTCGCGCGCGCTTTAGGCTGCCATCAAGAACTAAAAGCTGTATAAAAAGGTGTTTTTATTAGAACAATTGAAAAAATAAAAATAATTTTAGTGCTTTGAAGTCATGCGGCTAAATCAGTTTTGATTACTTGTTTCTTTGCACCCCTTTATGGCCGCACAAAACTACCCGGCCGTCAACCTGCTGATCCAACCCTAAAGCCCATAACCGCAAGGGACACGATCTTTTATTTGATGGTGCATGGATCGCTTGCCTTCGCTTTGTCATTTATTATTGCACCAAGTAACCCTTGGTTTGGATTTCTGGTTTAAAGGCTTGGCTTAGTTGTCAGGCTTCACCTTGGAAGCAAGCGTGGGGGATATTTTTGCAGACACTTAAATTACCACAGATTTTCACACTTACCGCTACTCATTGTCAGGATCGCCTACAAGTTTTGAACTAAGGTTTTGTTTTGTTACATATCTCGACATCTCATTTACAGCAGTAACGCAAATCTTATCAACACCCAGGTTTTCGAGAACTTCATGAATGGCTTCTTCTCCATCAGCATACCAATGGCAGTAAAAAAAATCATCTTTACCCATCCATTGTGCAATCATTTCCGCACTCTCAGTCCTACAACTTTCGACTAATTCTTGATGAGTTAAACCCTTAGTTAAATCTATAAATGCACGACGGCCTTCTTTAGAGGAACAGGTGTGGATTGCAACAAAGTGTTTTTTTGACATTTAATATTTCCCGCGGTTTGCCTCAGAATAACGCGTTTCGGAAATATGTGGAGTCAGAAAGTATTTCCTGATTTTTGGTGGAACCTTTTTCAAAAAAAGTGTGTCCACCATCCTTATCACATAAGGGCCGCAGGTTTTTTGCCCCCCACCTTAAATTGTCTAAGCAAAACTTCCTTAAACGCACGGATTAGGATCAGAAAGATGAATTTTTTGGATTTTCTCTAATATTTCTTCACTCAAAGTATGGTTAATACTATCTATATTTTGTTTTAATTGATCCATTGAAGTTGCTCCAATTATGTTGCTTGTAACAAAAGGCCTGTCATTCACAAACGCATTTGCAAAGGTTGCAGGCGGCAAATTACATTCCTTAGCTAATTCCACGTAAGCTTCTATCGCCCTTTCACCACGCTCAGTATGGTGCCTCGAAAAACGCTTTGGCCACAACGTGTAACGTGCATTTTTTGGACTCTTGTTTACTATATACTTGCCACTTAGCCTACCTCCTGCCAAAGGAGAGTATGCAAGAAGCCCACAATCTTCCCTTATCGAAGCTTCCGAATTTGCAATATCAAAAATTCTATTTACCAGGCTGTATACATTCTGTATCGACATAATTCTTGGTAAATTTTTATTCTTTGAAAATTCAAGAAATTTCATTACTCCCCAAGGTGTTTCGTTAGATAAGCCGATGTAACGAATTTTACCTTCTTTCACTAACTCTTGAAGATTTTCTAAAGTTTCCTCTATCGATGTCCAATCGTTATCGCCTGGATCATATTCAAAATCTAAATTACCGAAGCTGGGAACATTCCTTTCAGGCCAATGCAATTGATATAAGTCAATGTAATCAGTATTTAAACGCCTTAAACTTCCATCTATGGCAGCATTCATATTTTTTCTATCAAAACCTAATGTGTGCGATCCACTACGTATCCATTCCAAACCTGTTGACTTTGATGCTATTTTGGAAGCCAAGAAGACTTCACCTCTTTTTTTGTTTGATTTGAACCAGTCCCCTATTATCTCCTCTGTCCGACCATAGGTTTCTTTTCTTGGCATGACCGAATAAACTTCCGCTGTATCAAAAAAATTTACGCCTCTTTCTATGGCATAATCCATCTGTTCAAATGCTTCTTTTTTAGAATTTTGCTCTCCCCATGTCATCGTTCCAAGGCATATAACGCTCACATCGATATCAGTTGTTCCAAGTTTACGGTATTTCATATTTTTTCCTTATTAAGTTCGATTTATAGTTTATTTGCAAAAGCCAACAGACTATCGATGACGAACAACTAGGCTACATGCGTGTGACAACCCAGACAAGTAATAACAACATCGGACTAAATTTTTTATGCTGCGTAGGACGGTGGGTGGATAATACCTTAAAGTAAATAAATATAATAATACCAATGTATTAGATATAAATAATATCGGGCAGATCGGGATTCAAATCTAAGACGGCTTTTTCATACTCTATAGAACCAGCTTAGTGCAATTTTCTTTTAGAACGGCTTCCAATTAAGATGACACAAAACTCCACATACTCATAGCTACGCTGATCAAGCTTAAGTAAACGGCTACACATATTTCTGCAGTGCGTTATTCTTGGACAAATCGCGGGAGTGCATACATGAGCTTATCAAATGTTAATATGTTTGAGTTTCACGATGAAGATAAAGCAAATGACTGGATCAGTTGGTATAAGCTTGCTAGCGCTCCAAGTCTGTAATCTTTTTTCGCCGGCCTTCGTTTATTAGTCCGGACCAAGATGTTTTGGTAGCAACTACTTTTTCATATATCTTAACAAAAAACTTTATTGATCGTGTTAACGAAGAAGTTTAGCAGCTTGGACTAGGCTTGAGCCTAATACATAAAATAAGTGATTTCTTAAAGAAGGGTTAAAGTTTCATGTCGAACGCATTTAAACTAATTTGTATCATATTTTTTGTATCAAATGGTTATGCAGCCATAGCCCAAAACAATTTTGTTGAAATAAAAGTAATTGGAGATCAGCGCTGTATATCATCAAATGGTTCTCCTAATCATGCCATGGGTCAATTTCCAAATCGAGGCAACCCAAATCGTTTCAAATCTCAGAATGTTAAAATATGTGTGGACGCTCGCCCATCCATAAGAGGAAGAATCGATCGACGCGCAAGTGGCTCTGGTATCACGATAACTGGGATCATTCTTCGGCCTGGTACCGCTGACTGGTTTGATACTTCAAGTCCTCGGGGCTTTAGTAGAGATAGCTCAAGCGGCTGGAACCTCGAAGGTATGGGACCCAAAAATACGCTAGGTCTTGATCGTGAAAATGCCCATGTCGATAATCGCGGTCTCTATCATTATCATGGGGTCTCGACCTCTTTAGTAACTAGTCTTAATGGGACACTTCTTGGATATGCAGCAGACGGGTATGAAATCCATTACATAGGTGAAAAGGCTCAATCTTCTTGGCGATTAAAAAATGGAACCAGAGCTACACTACCATTTGGAACATATGACGGCACATATAATGAAGATTATCATTACGTTGCTGGCACCGGTAATCTTGACGAATGCAATGGTGCCAAAATTAATGGTCGCTACGTTTACTACGCTACTGACACTTATCCCTTTTTTCCGAGGTGCTTTTTAGGTCAAGTAAGTAAGGACTTCAAAAGGAGATAGTTACAAAGACATTCATCTCGTTTGAACATTTCCCAATGCATGGGCTTACATACCTTCTGACCTGTGATGGAGGTGGGGTCAAACGAATTTGCGGAAAGAGAACGTATTCGTCATTTCCAGAAGATCAAAAACTGCTTCGTGTAAGCATTGCGTGCCGTCAGCGATTAATTCAATATATCGAGCTATTATTTTTTGTCCCTCAATTTTAAATGAGCCCCTGAAGTAAACCTCAAGCTTGTTACCAGCAAGCAAATTGACAACAGATTTTGCATCAACAAAACCAATCGTTTTGGTTTGATCAGAGTATTTCAGATGATGATTTGCCTCTATGTCCCCAAACGGAACTGTTCCAACTGAACGTATGTGCAATCCATTTTCTTCTTCATTGATAATTATTGAAAGTCGAAAAGGCCCGACTTCATCTCCAAGCTTAATCACATAGCACCTTTTGGTTTAAACTGGCTTACCTTGGTCAAGTTGAAGTACCTCAATTTGTCCTAATGACTTGATTAGGTCTCCAAATGAGTATCCTCTTGGTGGAGTTTTTGGCTCCTTGAAACTGTTACTCACTGCGTTTATCGATCTAAATTTTTCCCGTTCGCGGGGAAAAGAATAAAATAGCGGTATATCATTAGGTATTAAATGGCTTGCATTTGGAGGGAAATCGTCAAGGTAAATTGCTGCCACAGCCTTGTCAGGAAGTTTAAAATTTGTTTCACAATGATTTTTGAAAAACATAAAAACGTTGTTTAAATATGCTGGGTGATCAATACCCAAAACTGAATAACAGTCCTGACAATAAACCCGTGTGGATCGTGCACCTTGACGAAGCTGTACTGCTTTCATCTTATCTCGACCTTTTACCTTGCGGATATCTGATTTCAGGTAAAATAGACTAGGAAGTAATGATGGACGCGGAGCCCCATTGATCGCACCCCACTCAAGGGCCTGCCGACAATCTTCACATCCGCAGAGAAGGTGCAAAGTTGGTTTTTCGTGGTATATTTCAATACTGCAGGCACCACAGTGGCAAAAGATTTTAAACATAGTCTATTACTCTTATATCCGTGATAGTTCTCTAGGTCCGAACATTATCGATTTACAAATACGTGTTGCTTTCCGTGGTTTCGAGTAGATGCCCAGATTCTAGAATTAAAGCTTCATTTTCTGCCATAAAGCCTTCCAGTTTTGCGTCATCTTCTATTTGCATCACAATGCAGACCTTTTGCGGATCATCTTCATGGGCACCACGAAAAAGTGGGGTAATTCCAGCGGCCGCCTGCATTTCGTGATGTGACTCAAAATGTTTAACCCATTCTTCAAATGTATTACTGATTTTAAATGTCATTACGCGCGTTTTCAATTTGCGACTCCTATATCAATTGGACTGTTTAAAAGTAACAATTCATAAAAATATGTGGAGTCTTTATTTGAGCATTTCCCCATGCATGAATTCATATATCGCCAGTTCTCATTTAAGGGGTACGGTGGGGGTGGGGTATCTAATTTGTCGATTTCAGTATTAAGCCTAGGACGTAGTTCTGCAAAATGTTATCATTCCACTGCTTGGAGAATACCTAAAAATAACAAAATTTATGACAATAATTACTGATTACGATATAGAGAATAGCCGGCCTCTAGATGTGTGGAAGTGGTCAGACTTTCCTGAGATAAACACTTTTGTAAAAGAGGTTTATAGCAAATACTTTACCGATCTTTATACCCGTAAAGACGCACAGCAACGAGCAAAAAAACATCTCAAGGTTATGCTCATTGATTTATATGTCGCTCAAGCTGATGACCCAAAGATGACAGTTGGTGTGCCAATGAGTCCACAGGCCTATAGCAAAGGATCGAGATGGCGCTCAATACACATCAGAAGCCTGATCATCGATATTATAAAACATGCTGAGACCGTAGGATTAATCGAGGTATGGAAGGGGAATGAACCTCAAGGTCGTGTCAGTAGGATCAGATCATCCAAAGCGTTAAGAAAGCTATTCAAGAGGGCTAGATTAGAAAATCATTATTGGCAACTACAGGAATCTTGCAGACCTCCGATAGTGTTCCGAGAGACCAAGGAAAAATATAACTATACGCCTCAAGAATTGTCCCACCTAACAGAACAGGATTTGCAAGTCCTATCACGATCAGCAAACACAATAGATAAATTCAACGCTGCTATAGATAACTCTTACATTGATATTCCAGACCTAAATTCCAACAAGCTAAAGATATCCAAGTCAGGTAATAAAACCAGCTTTGTCCTGATCACCCAGTCCCAAAAGCATATATACAGAGTTTTCAACGATCTCTCGATTGACAGTGGCGGCCGCTTCTATGGCCCCTTCTGGCAGCAAATGCCAAAAAAAAGACAGGGACAGGATACACATAGACGATGAACTAACAGTCGAGATAGACTTCTCGGGTATGCATATTAACCTTTTATATGCGCTGCTTGGCACCGAAGTAAGGTACAAGGGTAAAGACCCCTACTCTATCAGCCTCGACCAATATAACATTACCAAAGACGACAACAGACAGATGACTAAGATGCTATTGCTAATAGCTCTCAACGCAGATGGAGAACGAAAGGCTATAAACGCATTCAGGAACTGGCTGATAAACGAGCAAGATATACGACAGGCCCTGCCAGACCTGAAAGACACAACAATCAGACCTATAATTGAAGCACTACAAAATAAACACGAACATATAAAGGATATGTTCTTCTCTGGAGTAGCCAAAGAACTAATGACCCTAGATTCCATGATACTGGATGAAATCATAGAAGAGTGCCTGAGGCACAACGTGACAGTACTTCCAGTACATGACTCAATCATAGTACAAAGGAAATATGGACGGTTTGCAGAACAATTAATGAAAGATGCATACGAGAAGTTAATGAAAACAACCATAGCTGTCACAACATCACCAATCAGCCAAGGGCTGGGGGCATTTATGCCCAATGACTACAAGAAGAGAACCAAGCGATATCAGGCCAGCTACCAACGTTGGAAGGAAAGAAAGACTACCTTCCATTACCAGAAAAGTTAATTTAAATAATAACGATATATATTAGATAGTTATACCAGACATTAGTTAACTTTTAACTATCGAATATGAAAAGCCACGAAATGCTAGCCGCCAAGGCGTCAACTGTACTGGTTTCCCAGGCACCTAAATCCAGATCAGTAGAGTTAATAAGATGGTTTGCGCGCTCTGTCACAATCCTGTCACAATTTGTCACAATATATCAGCGCAAACTACCTTATTTGACAAAAACCATTTAAAATGAGAATCTGGTCACCGGCCTTGTTTATAAACGTTTATCAGTTGAATAGTGGTGCCCGGGGGCGGATTTGAACCACCGACACGAGGATTTTCAGTCCACTGCTCTACCCCTGAGCTACCCGGGCGTCCAAATATTTATTATTTGGCCAACGCTTTCTATTGCTTGATGTGTTAACTGTCCAGAGTATTTTCAAGCAAAAATTTTTATTTTCAACTCTCGCTTATCCAAGTTATTCTAATTTATCAAGAAAGCGTGTTCTAGAAGCGGGAAGCCTTTTGACACCAAGACCTTTTGCAACATGGTTTTTGAAAAAATATCCCGTAATATCAAGGGCCTCTTTAACGGCAAAGCTGTCCACACTTGTCTCGCCTTTTAGAATTGGGGGGAATGGAAGCAGCCTATCTGCCCACCTACCTGCTGCTTTGGTTGATATGGCCCTACCAGATTTAGGGGATATATAGCTGAGATCTTTATTTTCGCCAGTTACGGCGCAAGCCGACAAATTCAAACCGAATCCCAATATGCCCAACATAGCCAATTCCCACTTTAAATAAACCTGCGGCCAAAGCTCTTGTTGGTCAATGAAGTCCAAAAGGTGTTCAGTAGCGATATAAAGCGGTTTGCAGACCTCTCGCTCCGGTATAAATGTTAGGAGCATTGCTATCACGGCATTAAGGCCCGCAAGCGCCTGTCGATCTGACATGACCAAAGCATTCCGACTATGTATCAACTCAATTTTAAAGGTTCCCAAATGATCTTCAAGCCGCGCGCGCCACACCAGGTCAAGTTGGGCACCAATTTGTAAAGTTGGCTTCAATTTGTGTGAACGGCCACCAAGAACAACTCCAGCATGGCGTCCGTGATCCGAGGTCAAAACATTAATGATAACGGAATTCTCACCGTGCTGTCGCACACTTAGTAAAATACCTTGATCACGCCACTCCATGGTCTAAAGGCTAATGCCAACGTCAAATAATGTCAGCCTGTTTCTGTAAATTTAATTTTCCAAGAAATGACGGCCCTTAGCATCCTCAATTTCCAAAACCCAAAGGTCGGGATCAAACCCACACTGGGTTTGAATTGATGCATCTACCTCGGCCTCACTAGTCTCAAGTACACATACCCAATTACGCTCCGTTGTTTCTGCGTTATATTCGCGCTGGAACATGGATGCTTTTCCGTCCATAGTAGTCAGTTTCACAATGAGTTCGCCGGCATCATCATCGCCGTGGCGAATTACATAAGCGGGAATACCTTGTATCTCCAGGCGCTTTAGATGTGCTTTAACATAAAGCTCCGTCTTAAGGGAAATCATGATCCACAGTCTTTGAATTTGAGCCTCATTGCGGAATATCGTTCTGCCTCTTTCAACCAGCCCTGACGGACTTTTACCTGAATGAAAAGATGTACCTTGAGTTCAAGTAACGCTTCTAACTCAACACGCGCTGCAATCGAAATTGCCTTGACTGTTTCACCACCTTTTCCAAGAATAATTCCTTTATGGCCATCCCGAACTACGTAAACTACTTGTTTAATCCTAACGCTCCCATCTTTGCGCGATTGCCACTCCTCTGTTTCCACCGTTAGCTGATAGGGAATTTCTTGATGAAGTCTCAGGATCAATTTTTCTCGAGTGATTTCCGATGCGATCATGCGCATGGGTAGATCGGCAATTTGGTCTTCTGGATACAGCCAAGGCCCATAAGGCAGTTGCTTGGCCAAATAAGACTTCAGTTCCACCAGACCGTGTCCTTTCTCTGCTGATATCATGAAGGTTGCAGCGAAAGGATAGAGTACATTCATTTGCTCTGTAAGTGGCAAAAGTACCTCACTTTGAACGCGATCGATCTTATTGATCGCAAGTAGAGCCACCCGCCCATTTTGAAGTTTTTTAAACTCATTCAAAATTAATTTTACACCATCTGTGATGCCTCGATGGGCTTCCACCATCAAGACAACCAGGTCGGCATCGGCGACACCGTCCCAGGCCGCTGCAACCATCGCACGATCCAAACCGCGCCGCGGCTTGAAAACGCCGGGAGTATCTACAAAAATAATCTGCGTTTTATTAGCCCGCGCTACCCCACGAATACGAGTACGGGTAGTTTGTACTTTATGGGTCACAATTGACACCTTCGATCCAACCATTCGATTGAGAAGCGTTGACTTTCCTGCATTGGGCTCGCCCAGAAGTACCACAAAACCACATTTTGTCATTTTTTGCGTTCCCTAATTTGTTCCAGAAGCGCGCTTGCAGCAGCCTTCTCCGCATCGCGCTTATTTCCTGCGCTGGAAGTAATAGCCAACCCATTTTGAATTCGTGCTTCAATCATGAAAATCGGCTCATGGTCAGGCCCAACCCTCGAAATCAGCATATACTCAGGAGGAGGGTATCCGCAACTTTGGGCCCATTCTTGAAGTTCGGTTTTTGGGTCTCGTGCTTGGGTTTTGACACTGCTAATTTTGCTCCACCAGTGCCGGATGACAACTGATCTTGCAGCTTCAAACCCACCATCAAGAAAGACTGCCGCAATTACTGCCTCAATGGCGTCACCCAACAAGGCCTTCTTCCTCCTTCCACCTGAAAGAATTTCTGAGCGTCCAAGCTTTAAAACAGAGCCGATATCAATCTCAGTAGCCACTTCTGCACAGCATTCCTTTCGGACTAGTGCATTATAACGTGGTGCTAAAAGGCCTTCTCTTGCCTCTTTGTCTTGGCGCAGAAGTGCGTCCGAAACCACTAGTCCAAGAACCCGATCACCCAGAAACTCCAACCTTTGATTGTGTCGTCTACTTTTTGAACTGATCGAAGAATGTGTAATTGCTTCAACAAGCAGGTTAGAACACTTGAACGTATATCCAAGCCTTTCTTCAAAGGCCCGCAGTTCGGCAGATAGCTTCAAATCACTTCTCTAAAGAACCTATCACCGCGCCAAGTCCAGAAAAACAACATTGAGCGCCCAGCGGATGAGAACATAATTCGATCAGCCCGACCAATAAGATCTTTATATTTTACGAAACCAACCCCGCTACTTCTGGGGTAAGTAAAGTTTTGCGCGATCCGGCTATCAGTTGAGTTGTCTCTATTGTCACCGATGAAGAAGTAATGCCCCTCAGGGACAGTATAGACCTTTGTATTGTCCGTCCGCTGACGCACAATATTCAACACTTTATAACTTTTCCCATTCGGGAGCGTTTCAATAGCCCGCTCTTTTTCGCAGATAGCACCAAAGCCGACCACTCCGTTTGAACACTTCGGCTGGCTCGCCAAAGAACCTTGGGGCTCCATCAACTCCTTGAATATACCGTCTTCTTTAAATGCCACGGGAGTGCCATTAAGAATTAAACGTCCCTCTTTCATTTGGACTTTGTCTCCAGGAAGTCCAATTAAACGTTTAATATAATCTGTGCCGTGAACCGGATGGCGAAAGACGACAACATCGCCTCTTCTTGGTTTACCCGCCCATATGCGAGTATTCTCACCTGATAGAAATCCACAAAGCTTATCTGGAGTGATGCCTGTAAACGGAATACTGGGACAGGAAGCATATGAGTAGCCGTAAGCCATCTTATTGACGAATAAAAAGTCCCCGATCAGTAATGTTCCTTTCATCGATCCCGAAGGTATCCAGAAGGGCTGAAAGAACAAGGTCCTAAAAAGGCCAGCCAGCAGCAATGCATAAACTATAGTTTTGATCGTTTCGACAATTGCATTGTCCTTTGGGGCTGCATCTTCTTTAGCCATA
>CACPHA010000057.1 GCA_902633655.1 Paracoccaceae bacterium | reverse complement strand
AAGCCGAATTCCAATACCAATCAGAACTCTTGCATTGGTTAGAACAACCCATTCGCCTAATACATAGTTCGGGTCGTGCCAAATTGAACTGAGCAAGGCCGGTTTTTCGCTAACCATGCCGACAGCAAATAAAAGTTTTTAAGAAATCGTTTGACTGTACTTCCGCCTGCCAATCCACCCAAAATGCCATTAGCACCCCATGACCATACCGTAGCAAAGTTAGAGAATCATTGCTGTGTTTCCAATCAATTAGCATAAATCCTCCTCTGTAATTTGCTCATAATAGTGGCGCTAACTTATGAAATTATGGAGTTTTAAACTACCCAGACAAACACTTGAAACATTAATAAAGTCCGCCTGATGCAACTGTCCCGATGCTAGCATTGCTTCCTACAATGCCTTTCTCGCCAGTGGAGGTTACAACAGTACGCTCAATTGCATCCTCCTGCGTTATAAGTTCAAAGTTACTGCCCATGGCGAAACCTCCATCCAGCCTTTCGCCAAAAACAGGTTCACTGCCATCGCGAAAATATTCCGCAACAACGCGCCCCTCTTCTATATCGTGGGTTAGGCGCGAGCCAGTCAGCCTATCGATGTTTATAAATTGCCCTCCTTCTGGAATGGTAAATTCACTCCCTCCGTATTTTTCGGTCGCAGCAATCATAAAATCATTGAAAACCGGTCCACATGCCGATCCTCCAAAATAACCTTTTCCAAGCGGCTTGGGTATGTCATGACCGATGTAACATCCAGCAACGATGTTACTTGTAAATCCTACGAACCAAACGTCCTTGGCATCGTTTGTAGTGCCCGTTTTGCCTGCAGCGGGCACTGGAAGTTTGACATAATTTCGGGCGGTTCCTTGCTGCACAACACCCTCCATCATAGAAGTCAATTGATAGGCCGTAATCGCATCCATTACCCGTTCACGATTTGATACGAGTTCGGGTGCTTGTCCCACTGGTAAATACTGGTTATCGCAATTGTAGCAAACCCGCGGATCATGTCGGTAAACTGTTTTACCGTAGCGATCCTGAACACGATCTACCAATGTTGGAACGACTCTCTCCCCTCCGTTTGCAAACATTGCATATGCTGCGACCATTCTGTAAAGGGTCGTCTCTTCGGCTCCCAATGAGTTTGCCAAAAATTGCCGCATATTATTGTATACCCCAAACCGTTCAGCATATTCGCCTATTATATCCATCCCAACAACCTGTGCCAAACGGATCGTCATAAGGTTTCTTGATTGCTCAATCCCGGTCCTCAGTGGTGTGGGCCCATAGAATTTTTTAGAAGAGTTTTTTGGAGTCCATAGACCCTCTGGAGTGTCCATCTCAATCGGCGCATCAACAATAATTGTGGCAGGTGAATACCCAATGTCTAAAGCAGCAGCATAAACAAAGGGTTTAAAAGATGACCCCGGTTGCCGATCAGCCTGTGTCGCACGGTTAAAGACTGAAGCGCCGTAAGAAAAGCCACCCTGCATTGCTAAAATTCTACCACTGTTTACATCCATCGCCATAAATGCACCCTGTACCTCAGATATCTGGCGCAACGACCAACGAACAAAGATACCATCCTTACTAAACAACCTACGAACAAGTACCACATCGCCTACGGCCAACAGATCTTTTGCTACTTTGGCTTTTGGACCTATTTTACCATCCTCCTGAATCTTTCTAGCCCAATTAACGTCTGCTTTTGATATCCAATGTCCGTCTTCATCATCCAAAACCCCTTCAATTCCAATACGCGCAGAGGTTTTTCCAATAGACAAAACCACTGCCGGATACCATTTTCCATCAAGATCGATGTCGCGCGGGACCGATGTTTCTTTAAGTGCAGTGCGCCAAGCATTTTCATCGATTAAAATATTTTTGGGAAGGGATAAGCCCGTCCCTCGCCATTCACCCTGATTTCGGTCATATGCCTCCAAAGCGCGTTGTAGCGCCTTGCGCGATTTAACTTGCAATTCTGGGTCTAGAGTTGCCCGGATCGTCATGCCACCGGTAAAAAAGGTTTCCTCTCCAAAATCTTTGCTAAGCTGTCGGCGAATTTCGTCCGTAAAATAATCACGCGGTGGTATTACTGATCGGAAACTTTCAAAATCGCCATTTTGTACTGATTTGAGTGGCATTTCCTTCTCAAGCTTATAAGTTCTTGTATCTAGATAGCCGTTTTGCCACATTTCTCGCAGCACATAGTTTCGACGCATCAACAAGCGGTCTTTCCGACGAACAGGATGGTAGTCAGATGGCGCTTTAGGAAGTGACGCAAGGAAGGCTGCTTCATGCGGCATAAGCTCATCCAGAGTTTTGTTGAAATAGGTTTGCGCAGCCGCCGTCACGCCGTACGAGTTTTGGCCTAAAAATATTTCATTGAGGTACAACTCAAGTATTTGCTCTTTACTAAGTGTATTCTCCACTCGGGTCGCTAAGATAATTTCTTTAACTTTGCGCTCGGCCCGTCGTTCGCCATCAAGCAAAAAATTCTTCATTACCTGCTGCGGAATGGTCGATGCCCCACGAACACGTTTACCGCCACTTCGTGCGGCATCGAAGATCGCAGATATTATACCGCGCAGATCATAACCTGGATGAGTATAAAAATTTTTATCTTCAGCCGATATAAATGCATGTTTTATTAATGGAGGTATATCTTCCGCTGCCGCAAACAATCTACGCTCGCGGGCGAACTCATCTATTAAACGTCCCTCTGAAGAGTAAATTCGACTAATAATGGGAGGCTGATACTCTGCCAGTGATGTATGAGATGGAAGGTCACGCCCGTAGACCCAAAATATTCCTCCGATGCCAATAATAACACCTAAAATACCCAATGTAATGAGAGTAAATATCCCGCCAAAAAAGGAAAGAATTGCTCTAATCAAACTTTGATCCTCGTTATCTGATATGGTTTATAGGTCGGGATTGAAACCGCGTCAAAAGCCAAATACAGATGCATCAAGAGTTTTTTTGCTACTGTCTTCGTCTAATGGCATCGACCTTATCCTCACTTATCCATCTTTGAATGGCACGCCGAAGGCCATCGATAAATTTTTTCCGCCAAATTGGACTTTTAAGCTTATCAAGATCACTTTTAGTGGACATGAAACCAACTTCAATCAGAATCGATGGAATATCTGGCGATTTGAGCACTGAAAAATCACCTTGCCGAAATGGTTTGGAGTTTAACGAACCTATTTCCAACAAAAGCTCTTCAATCGTTACTTTAGCCAAAGCTTCAGATCGCGGCATCGTCTCAGTCGCTGCAAGATTAATTATAATATTTGCGATTTCGTAATCTGTGCCTGTTAAGTCCGTACCTTTTATTAAAGACGACCGATCATGTTCAAGCGCAAGCGTTTTGCTAAAATTATCACTGGCCTCTTGAGATAAAGTATAGACAGTCGTTCCGCGAGCGATGCCTTCAGTCACTGCATCAGCGTGAAGCGAAATAAAGAGATCAGCCTCCCTTTTTTTCGCAATCATGATCCGCTCATTAAGAGACAGAAAGCGGTCATCATGACGGGTAAGAAACACATCAAACGTATCGATCCGCATAAGTACCTCTTTTAGTTCAAGCGCAAATTTAAGCATCAGTTCTGACTCTTTATATTCACCTGCCATAGCTCCAGGATCATTCCCACCATGGCCAGGGTCTAGTACAATACGCACCCTGCCATCCTGGTAAGCCTTTTTTTCGATCTTCGTTTCTTTAGAAAGTTTTAAATCCTCAACAAATTGGTCTGAATTTACGAGGTAGACGAACTCCTTTTCGGTTACAGGTTCTAGCCAAATAGATAAGTTAGCTTCACCGGTAACTTTATCGCGTTTCATTTCCGCTGACTTAAGTCCTAGCGGCTCTAAAAGTTCGAGAGACAAAATGAACCAACCGTCATCTCCAACTGTTGTCGTCATAGAGGAGGTTCGTTTACTCATAACAAAATTCTTTAAATCTAAATTCTGGAATCCAATCAAACCAAATTCAACAATTAGCCTTTTGGGTGCATCTAAAAGGTAAATGCGATAAGGTACTTGCTTTGATAATTTTACATTCAACTCCACCTGACGCCAGTTTCGGTCTTGAACAAATGAGCCTTCTGTAATGATTGTGGTTGAATGAGCTCTTAACTCTGATGCGGCAGAGAAGAGTAAAAAAGCAATCAAGCCCCAAAAGCGGATCAAATGACAAATCCCCTTAAATCCATAAAATTTGTAAGACGCTCAAGTCCCTCAACCATTTCCGTAGTACTTCGGGCATAGGAAAAACGAAGAGCCTGATGGCCGCGGACTGTATCGAAATCAAGTCCGGGGGTGACTGCTACTCCAGCTTCGTTAAGTATTTCACCAGCAAATGCAAAGCTATCTTCTGTTAGATTACTGACATCGGCATAAATATAAAAAGCGCCATCGGGCGGAGCTATTGTGTTAAATCCAGCTTTCACAAGACCAGAAACCACAATATCGCGGTTGGCGCGGTACACATTTAAGTTATTCTGCAACTCCTCTTCACAATCCATAGCCACGATAGCTGCCACCTGGCTGACATGTGGAGCACATATAAACATATTCTGTGCAAGCCTCTCGACACGACGAATGTGATATTCTGGTACGATCATCCAACCGATGCGCCACCCAGTCATCGAAAAATACTTTGAAAATGAATTGATCACATAACAATCATCTGTGATTTCTAGCGCAGTGACAGCTTTATTTTTGTACTCGATACCGTGATATATTTCATCGCTTATAAAAGCCGAGCCACTTTGGCTGCAAGCCTCTACAAGAAAACCTAACGCCTCTCTTGAAAGCATAGTTCCAGTAGGGTTTGCGGGAGAGGCAACAAGAAGACCCGCCAGATCCTGACCTTCAATATCGCTCCCTATTGGTTGAAAGCGATTTTCTGGCAAGGTTTGAATATCAACTGGCACTAATCCCAACGCTTTCAAAATTTGGCGATAACTTGGGTAACCCGGGGCGCCTATACCAACGCGGTCCCCTGAATCAAATAACGATGTAAAACTAAGAAGAAACGCAGCAGAGGATCCGGAAGTTACTACAACTCGATCTGGGCTTATTGATAAGTCGTACCATCTTTCATAAAGCTTGGCGATTTTACGCCGAAGTTCAGGTAGGCCAAGCGCAACTGTATAGCCCATTGGACTGCTAGTCATACTCTTGCTGAGTACATCTAGTGCGGCTTTTGGGGCAGGTGTAGAAGGTTGACCTACCTCCATGTGTATAATATGACGTCCCCCTGCCTCCAAACGGCGCGCCGCCTCCATAACGTCCATAACAATAAAGGGGTCAACGCTGCCACGGGTTGAGTTTTTCATGCAAAGCTTCCAAAGTCGTTGGACGATATTCTTTTTCTAGGTTTCTGGGTCATCGTCAATGTTGATAATAAAATTACTCGTATTCTGCTCCAGCATAGCATTGATCCCCGTTACTGCATCAGGAAAAAGTTTGTTTAGAGATGCTGACATAGAATATGCTTTTGCTGAACTTGCAAAACCTGTTCTTCAGGCGGCAGGTTTATCACCAAGCGGTATCAAAATCATGCTTATAAATGATAAGCGGCCCAACGCATTTATCATTGACCACAAGCATATTTTTATCACCTCAGGGCTAGCGTTGAAAACACGTACAGCCGAAATGTTTCAATCTATAATTGCACATGAAGCCGCTCATATTGCATACGGGCATGTTACACGCCGTGGCCAAAATGTTGCCAATGCTCGCACTGTATCAGCCTTTGGGATCGCCCTGGGCATAATGACTGCTGGGATGACCAATAGTTACGAATTAGGCACGTCTTTAGCGCTAGGCGCCTCGGGCAGTGCTCGTGGGGCACTACTCGCTCACACGCGCGTTGAAGAAAGCGCGGCAGACCAGGCCGCTATGTCTTATATGGCAATTGCTGGTATTGACGGACAGGGAATGGTGGATGTTCTTAATATTTTCATTGGCCAGGACAACCTCTCCGCAGGTCGACAGGACCCATATGCCCGAAGTCACCCACTAAGCCAGGATAGACTACGTGTAGTTAAAGGATACGTCAAAAATCAACCAAAACCAAAAGATAAAACGATGGCCCGCTATTGGCACGATCGCGCAATCGGCAAGCTATCAGCTTTTCTAAGGAGTTCGGAGTGGACTCTGAAAAACGCGCAAAACTCATCTTTCAATGATGTGCGCCATTTGCGCCGAAGTGTAGCATTATCGCGTCAAGGAAAATTGAACGAAGCAATAATCGAAATCGAAAAAGCTCAACATCTGAAGCCTAAAGACGCTTACTTACAAGAGTTGAAAGCTGAGCTTTACATGCGACACAAGCAATTTAGACGCGCCGCAAGGGAATACGAGAAGGCAAGTGAACTTGATCCCGCAAACGCATTAATACTCGCTGGATATGGTCGCGCCCTACTTGCAGCAAGGCAAACCACCAAAGCATTAGCCATTCTAAAAAAATCACGCGAACGAGATTTTCGCAACACAAGAATGATGCGGGATTTAGCAGTAGCCTTCTCAAAGACGGGTGAAAACGGAATGGCCTCTCTGATTACAGCCGAGCGGTTTGCCTTGGAGGGTAAAATCAAAGATGCTCAAATCCACGCTCGCCGTGCGTTAGCCGCACTTCCACGCGGCTCTCCCGGCTGGCAAAACGCCGAGGATATTCTAGATTTCGAAATAGATAAATAAATATTCAAACATGGGATAATCATGATGACCAAGACACGACATTCACTTTTGCCTGGCAGTATATTTTTTGCGATTCTTATAGCTTCTTTTTTAGGGCTTATTGCCTCACGTATGGATTTTGTTTCGATCAAAAAAGACGAGCTACATTCAGAAATTCGTAATTATATTTTAGAAAACCCTGAGATTGTTTTTGAGGCCGTTGCTATCATCCGCCAGCGTGAAGCTTACGAAGAAGACGAGCGTGATAAACGGCTTGTCGAAACTCATCGAGAAGAGCTTTATAATGATGGGCTTTCATATGTGGGCGGCAATCCGGATGGCGATATTACGCTGGTGGAATTTCTGGATTATCGCTGTGGATATTGCAGGAAAGCATATAACGAAGTTGAAGCGCTACTAAGAGAGGATGGGAAAATCAGGTTTGTTATCAAAGAATTCCCAATTTTAGGGGATAACTCTACGACAAGCGCACAATTTGCAATTGCTGTAAAACAGCTACATGGCATGGAAAGCTATAAGGCAATCCATGATACACTTATAGCATCTAACGGAGACCCAACGCGGCAAGTTCTTGTAGAAATAGCCTCAGCCTTTGGTTTTGACCCTATTCCAATCATAGAACGGATGACTACTGATGATGTTATGCAAGAAATCAACTTAAACCGCGCTTTGGGACAGAAAATGCAAATATCTGGAACGCCAACTTTCGTCTTGGGCGATCAATTACTTCGCGGTTATCTAACTCTTGACGAAATGCTGGAGATGATAAAAGCGCAGCGTGGTCAGTAAGGAAGCAATTATCAAGTCAGCAAGAATTTCATTTGGTAAGGCGGCTTATTTTCACACGCTACAGACATAAATCGCGTTCTGCTAAGGAAGTCAGACGTATTTTGAAGCCTTAACTCTTCGATCCTAAGTTTCCTTGGGGATTTTTAAATCAATCGATAGAATTTAGAATTCGGAGTAAAGGTTTAAGGATGTCTTTAGGAGCAGTATCCGGAAAAAATGTCCTCCCGGTATGTTAGCAGTCTAATAGTCGGTAAGCCTTTCTTCCCATGTGCTTTCAATATTATATGACTGAGCCATGGCCCTATCACTACCCCAAACCCACGAGTGCTGGTGCCGAAATTCGCCACGGCAAATCGGCCTCATCCAATGAAAAGTCAAAGTCAATGGACGCACGATAGTCATCGCACATTGCGCGAATACACTCCGGATCACGCCAAGCTTTACGAAAAGCCTCCAATGGGTCCTTTGAATAGTCACTTAAATTGCATGCGCTCAGGCAGTAAGGTTGTTTTGACAAAAATAATCCGGATCCGCAGCAATCTACGTTTCAGGAATTGGTGATGGCTGTGCGAGGAAAAACCAATGATAGTAAGCTAACGCTATGTCTTGCTTGATTTCCTTTAGCAAAACCCGCCTTGGTACTATATCCATAAATGCAAGCCTTTTGGCCCTCTCTCCTGCATCTAGCGCCATGCGATGCCCAGTTCGTGCGCCCTTATAATAGCCTACTAAGTGAAATTTGTTAAATCCAATTTTTGTCGTAAACTAGAGTTGATCACTACCTATTTCACTAAACGAATATTGTTCAATTCCTTTTGGTTTATCCGATGCTCCATATCCACGTGGGTCTGAGCAGACTATGGTATAGTGCTCAACGAGCATAGGAGCCATAATAGCCCACATCGCTTGTGTATGGCAGAACCCATGCAAAAATAACATTGGTTCTCCTGCTCCTTTGCTTCGATAAAATACAAGAACTATTCAGCTCAACCGTAAAACTATTTAAACTCTCAAACAATTTATATTAATTTTGAGATAGATTATTAAGAACGCGCGCCCAGCTTCGCGTACCTTTGTGAAAGCTCTCCACATCGTATTTTTCGTTGGGCGAATGAAGTTGATCATCATCCTTTCCGAATCCAATTAAGATAGGATCCAAGCCGATAATTCCTTGGAAGAGACCAGCGATGGGAATGGAGCCACCGCATCCGATAAATGCCGCCTCATCTGGCCATTCATCACTTAAAGCTTTACGGGCGGCCTCAAATTCAGCAGCATCTGTGGACATCGCGATTCCTCCAGAGGCACCATGGTGTTTGAAAGATGCACTACAGTCGGGCGGTAACATGTTTTCAATCATTCCCCTAAGGTTTTCACGGATTTCAAATGGGTCCTGCTGTCCAACTAATCGAAAGCTGATCTTTGCAGTGGCAATGCTTGGGAGAACAGTTTTAAAACCGTCACCGGTATATCCGCCCTGAATTCCGTTTATCTCACAAGTTGGTTGAGACCATAGCATTTCCAAGGCGGTGTAGCCCCTTTCACCGGCTAAAGTATTCAGGTCAACGCCTTTTAGAAAAGCATGGTGGTCAAAGTTCAGCGCCTCCCACTGTTTTTTTATATTTGCGGGCAATTTGGGCACACCGTTATAAAAATCGGGCACAGTAATGCGCCCATTTTCATCGTGCAAAGAAGCAAGAATGCGAGCTAGTACCCTAACTGGATTGATTGATGCACCTCCATACATGCCAGAGTGCAAATCTTTATCCGGCCCCTTAATTGTAATCTCTTCTCCCAATAGGCCGCGGAGCATGGTTGTGATTGAAGGAACCCTACTGTCAAAGAGGCTTGTATCACAAATTAGGGCAATATCGGCAGTAATTTCATCTTTGTTCTCTTTCATAAACGGGATTAGACTGGGAGAACCGCTTTCCTCTTCACCTTCAAAGAAAAAAGTTATCCTACAGGGAAGTTCACCGTGGACACTCTTCCACGCACGACAAGCCTCCACAAAAGTCATAAGCTGTCCCTTATCGTCACTAGAACCACGGCCGCGGATTACTTTGCCCTTTTCGGTAACCTCAACCACTGGATCAAATGGATCACGGTTCCAAAGCTCCAAAGGATCAACAGGTTGCACGTCATAATGGCCGTAAAAAAGAATATGAGGTTTTTTTTCGTACCCTGGGGGTATAATTTGGCCAATTACCATAGGGTGGCCAGGCGTTTCACGTTTTGAGGCTATTGCGCCAAGTGAATTGAGATCTTTGACGAGCCAATCAGCGGCCTTTTGGCAATCATCTTTGTAGGTTGGATCGGTAGAAATAGACGGAATTCTCAATAATTCTAATAAACGGTTAATTGATAAATCCAAATCTGCGTCAATCCGCGCAAGAACGGGGGCTAGTGGCATGAAAATCTCCTACTATATAAAATTTAACAATTGGTGAACAATATTGGTTAATTTGTCTAGACTCTTACAAAGGTTGAATTCGGCACTTCTCGAAGTGCCACTAGCAAGCTTTTCCAATCTTAGGGACATTACACCTTCTAAGGTCGAAGTTTATGAAATTTGAACAACATTTTGCATCTGCGCTGGAAAATCTTCATAGTGAGGGACGCTATCGAACGTTCATAGATATTGCTCGTGAAAGCGGAAATTTCCCGCACGCGCTCTGGAAAAATCCAAACGGAGAAGAAAAACCTGTCACAGTGTGGTGTGGAAATGATTATCTTGGAATGGGCCAGCATCCCGTAGTGCTAAGTGCAATGCACGATGCGATAGATTCCGTTGGAGCAGGATCTGGTGGAACCCGTAATATTTCCGGCACGACTTTTTATCACAAAGCGTTGGAGAATGAACTAGCAGACCTTCACGGAAAAGAACAAGCTCTTCTGTTTACAAGCGCATACGTTGCCAACGATGCAACTTTGAGCACCATGTATAAAATTTTGCCAGGATTGATATTTTATTCTGATGAGTTTAACCATGCATCTATTATAGAGGGTATGCGCCGAAATGGTGGGCCAAAACGCGTTTTTCGCCATAATAATATTAAAGATCTGCGGAAGCTATTAGAGTCAGATGATCCTGCAGTACCTAAAATTATCGCCTTTGAATCAATTTATTCCATGGATGGTGATTTTGGCCGCATTAAGGAAATTTGTAATCTTGCCGACGAATTTAATGCCTTGACTTACCTTGATGAAGTCCACGCAGTCGGGATGTACGGTCCACGTGGCGGAGGCGTATCGGAGAAAAATGATTTGATGGCCCGCGTAGACATAATAAATGGTACACTTGCCAAAGCTTATGGGACTATGGGTGGCTACATAGCCGCAAATCAAAAAATCTGCGATGCCATTCGTTCTTATGCCCCAGGGTTCATCTTTACCACATCACTGCCGCCATCAATTGCAGCTGGTGCACAAGCCTCGGTTTCATTCCTCAAAGAGAATCAAAATCTTAGGAAAGAACTTCAAACAAAAGCGGCAATTTTAAAGATCAGATTAAAGGGGCTTGGTCTTCCGGTTTTAGATCACCAGAGCCATATAGTGCCTGTTGTCGTAGGAAATCCTGTCCATACAAAAAAACTTTCTGACAAGCTTTTGGAAGATTTTAGTATTTACGTTCAGCCAATTAATTTTCCAACGGTTCCCAGAGGGACTGAGCGACTTCGATTTACGCCCTCTCCAGTGCACTCGACACAAGACACATGTCATCTGATTAGTGCGTTAGATGAACTCTGGTCGCAGTGCGCGCTGAATCGCGCTGAAATGGCAAGTTAAAGTCCATTACAAGTTCAAAATGGCAAGAAATGTGTTAAAAACTCTTACGTGATTTAAGTTTAGACTGATTCGTTTTAAATCCGTTTAAATATAGAAAACAAAGTAATCGAGTGGTATGGATCATACTTTTCCATCGGAGAAAAGGCAGGTTTTTTTGGTAAAACCAAGGGGATATGACGGGTACGAGCTTAAGCTAGGGGACATAATGCGCGGAGAGCGTGCTACCTTGGGCAAATCCCTATTGGATGTGCAGCGTGATCTACATATTAAGGTAGCTTATATTTCAGCCATCGAAAATTGCGATGCTGAGGCCTTTGACACCCCCGGGTTCATCCCAGGTTATGTACGTTCGTATGCGAAGTACCTCGGCATGTGCCCCGATGATGTCTTCAATAAATTCTGCGCCGAAAGCGACTATTTTGTACCACATGGAATGTCATCGGCGGCTTCTGTTCGGTCTGGAAGCCTGCCTGCGACCGTTGAGACCATAAACTCTGACCAAAATGAGGCCCTATTTTTCAATTCTACAACTACTTATTTACCAGTCAAGGAGAGCGCATTTGAGAAAATTGAAGCCCGGGCAGTTGCTTCTATCGCTGTTTTAGCAGTTTTGATAGCAGGGTTATCTTACGGCGGTTGGTCCGTTCTGAAAGAAATTCAACAAGTACAAATGGCGCCGGTTGAGATTACACCATTTGTAATGGCTGAGATTGATCCAATCACAAAAACCTATGCAAAAAATTCTGTACCTGTCTCTGAAATAAACAGCGATAACAGTGTTCTTGAAACATTTGATCGTTTATACAGCCCGAAGGCCCTCGATGTTCCAATTATGATTTCAAGGGAAACATCAATTGCAATGCTCGACTCAAGTACCTATGGGAATTTCAAACCAGAAATAACTCCACCTCGCGTAGGCTTTGAAAATATATTATCGGAACCTAATTTGAAAGTGACCAGTGCTTTAGGAGCAACGGAAATCATTAATCCTGTGCCCCGGGTATCTGAAGTTTTTCCCTCTCAAATAGCATTATTTGCCGTTAGGGACGCCTGGGTAAGCGTTAAAACTTCTGATGGTACGCGTATTTTTGAGAAAACCATGATGGCTGGAGATGAGTTCATTCTACCAAAGACCGAAGTACCTCCAGAGTTACGAGCTGGAATGTCGGGTTCAATCTACTTTGCAATAGACGGTGAGCTTTATGGCCCAGCCGGCACTGGAACAAGAGTCGTCAAAAATATTACTCTATCAAAAGAAACTCTAATGGAAGCTTATAGAAAAGCTGATTTGGACCAAGATCCAGAACTTATACAAGTTGCCACGGCGGCAAAAGTGTCAAGCTTTACAATCGACAAAGTGTCAGATTAATATGACGTAAATTCTGCACCTTTATGCAGGAGTTGTTGGTCTGAACTCAGGAAAACTGTTATGTCCCTCAATTCTGTCCGCCCTTGGCGCAACATCTATCGGCGAAAATCGCGACAGATACAGGTAGGAAATGTTCCGGTAGGCGGTGATTCACCTATCTCTGTCCAGACGATGACCAATACACTTACAACGGATGCACACGCGACTATTGCGCAGGTACAGGCTGCTGCTGAAGCAGGTGCCGACATCGTGCGAGTGTCAGTACCAGATGCTGACAGTTCAATGGCTCTACGAGAGATAGTGCGGGAAAGTCCCGTTCCAATCGTTGCCGACATCCACTTTCACTATAAGCGAGGAATCGAAGCTGCTGAGGCGGGTGCTGCATGTTTGCGTATCAACCCTGGAAATATTGGCAACGAGGCGCGCGTGCGTGAAGTAATCAAGGCTGCACGTGATAACAACTGTTCTATGCGGATTGGTGTTAATGCGGGGTCCCTAGAAAAGCAACTTCTGGAAAAGTATGGTGAACCGTGCCCTGAAGCAATGTTGGAAAGTGGCTTGAGCCATATCAAAATTCTGCAGGATAACGATTTTCTGGAGTTTAAGATCAGTGTTAAGGCTTCTGATGTCTTTCTGGCAGCAGCAGCTTATGAGATGCTTGCAGAGGCTACGGATGCACCAATTCATCTTGGGATTACAGAAGCGGGTGGGCTTACAAGCGGAACCATCAAATCAGCAATTGGCCTCGGAAACCTTCTATGGATGGGAATTGGTGATACGGTGCGCGTCTCCCTTTCAGCCGATCCGATAGAGGAAGTAAAGGCTGGCTATGAGATTCTAAAAGCCCTTGGTCTTAGGCACAGAGGCGTCAATATCATATCTTGCCCCAGCTGCGCTCGACAGGGCTTTGACGTTATAAAGACAGTAGAAATTCTTGAACAACGTCTTGAGCACATAAAAACACCCATGAGTCTTTCTATTATTGGCTGCGTAGTCAATGGTCCCGGTGAAGCATTAATGACGGACGTTGGCTTCACAGGTGGTGGAGCCGGTCATGGAATGGTCTATTGGGCAGGCAAGCAGGATCATCGCATTGATAACACTAAAATGGTGGACCACATTGTCGAACTTGTGGAAAAAAAAGCTTCTGAACTAGAACCAACCAACGTCCCAAGTGAAATCGCAGGTTAACTTAAAGCTGCTCAGTATTAAGCCAAAGTAAAAATAAAAAAATATTAAGGATAGCCTTGTCAACGAGAAATTGTTTGGAGTGTATTGTAAAAAAACTTTCATTCTCTAAAAAAGCAGTTATTACTCCTTGGTCGGTTAACCAGTTTTTAAGATTTAAACTGATAAGAATTACCAACCATTTGACGATCATCATAAAAAAAAGTGTTTTTCGTCATATCGATAATTTGGTCACAGTATTACAGTTTGTCGCCTGCCAAATCAGCTGTGGAATTTGAGACTATCGATGGAGCCAATGCCTATTTTCTTTTGCAATACTTCATGAACCTAGTCGCAGATTAATATTTGGAAGGCTAATAGTTGTCGTCACAGATTTACTAAATAATAATCTTTAAGAAAATAAATGGCTATTTTATTTCACCAACTGATGACACCGTGCCCAACACCTTTTTACATTTGCACAAAAAATGTTATTTTATTCAAATGGTGCAAATAATCAAGGTTATATCAAAATTTTAGAAAGCCTATGCTATATTGTAACGGGTAGTTAATATTGAGGGAGAATGATATGATAAAACTTTTACCTTTAATGGTCGTTCTGGCTGTATCGGGAACTTCGATATCAGCTGGCTGTGACCAAATTTCATCGTCCAATGCTATTTACCAATCTATTTTGAGAGCTGATGCGTCCACACGTTCTGTAAGAAAACTACAACAGTCACTTGGTGTTTCCGCCGATGGGATATGGGGGAATCGCAGCCAGGCAGCTTATGAAAATTTGGTGAACCGGTGCAATTCGTATAGTTATCCGGGAGAAACTACCTTCGTTGGAAATGTAAAAGTAATCGATTTTTATCAAGAAAAAACCGTATTTGAGTCTATTCCATATGAATTGTGTTCCAATCAACAGCAGCCAGTCTATGGAGAGGTCCTGACTGAAAATGATCCAAGCGCTTTTGTAGGTGGTGCAATCGTTGGAGGTATTCTGGGCAAAGCAATTACTGATAAAGAAGGCGGCGCCGCTCTAGGCGCCATTATCGGCGGAGCGATTGCAAATGAAAATCAAAAAAACAAAACTAAAAGAAAAATTATTGGTTACAATGATGGGCTAGTTTGCAGAACAAAATTCAAAAAAGTACCTGAAAATTTCACGCAATACTCTCACTCAACAATTACCTTTTTATTGGATAGACGAGAATATACTCTTGAATTTAAGAAAAAATAAGGACGATGCATGGCGCCGTGATACGCGAATCACATTACTTCCAGCTTGATAATGTCTACTTAGTGATGTTTAGTAGGTCCTAACCAATCATTTTTGGGCACTAGAGGCCTTGAAATGTTTTTCAGGTCTAAGCGATTGGAAAAA
>CACPHA010000056.1 GCA_902633655.1 Paracoccaceae bacterium | reverse complement strand
TCGACAGCGGTACGGGTTTTTTACCAATGAAAATGGTGGGATTGAGGATGACATAATGTTTGCAAATCGTGGTGATCATATATTTTTAGTCATCAACGCTGCTTGCAAAAAGAAGGATGTGGCACATTTGAAGGCTCATTTAAGTAGTGATATTCAGGTCAAGCAACTCACTAATCGGGCACTTTTAGCGCTCCAGGGCCCAAAGTCTGAAGCTATACTCGCAAAGTACTGTCCTAGCATATGTCAAATGAAGTTTATGGATGTAGCTACATTGCCGCTAAATGGAGCCGAGTGCTGGGTTTCACGATCCGGCTACACTGGAGAAGATGGTTTTGAAATCTCTGTCCCAGCATCGGCGGCAGTAATATTAGCCAAAATATTTTTGGAGCATGCAGATGTTAAATTAATCGGTCTGGGAGCTCGTGACTCTTTGCGCCTTGAAGCGGGATTTTGCCTATATGGGCATGATATAGATCAAACCACATCACCTGTGGAAGCTAACCTTAGCTGGGCCATGCAAGCACGACGGAAAAAAGAAGGTGGATTTCCGGGAGCTAGGCGCATATTGAGCGAATTTACTTCTGGACCCAAAAGGAAACGCGTCGGCATAAAGCCAGAAGGTCGTGCGCCAGTTCGCGAAGGCTGTCAACTTTTTGCAGATGAACATATAGCTCAGCCACTGGGAGTGATTACATCTGGCGGCTTCGGCCCAACACTAGGCGCACCTGTATCTATCGGATATGTTCTAGAGGACTATTCCAGTAGCTACACCCGGCTCTTTGCGGAGGTGCGAGGTAAAAGACTGCCTGTCAAAGTTGCAAAAATTCCTTTCATAGGACTTAACTTCAGAAAAGGTAAACAAGAGAGGGAAAATACATGAAATTTACAGAGGAGCATGAATGGCTACGAATGGAAGATGGTGTCGTTGTAGTTGGCATTACCGAACATGCTAGCACACAGCTTGGCGATATTGTCTTTGTCGAACTGCCGGAAGAGGGCCAAGCCGTTTCTAAAGACGATGAAGTGGCTGTAATTGAAAGTGTGAAAGCTGCATCAGATATCTTGTCACCGATTGATGGAGAGGTCATTGAGATCAATCAGGCTATCATTGATGAACCGTCAAAGATCAACGATGACCCACTGGGTGTCGGCTGGTTTTTCAAAATTGCACCGAGTAATCTTACTCAGATGGATGATTATCTGGAAGAAAGTGCCTACAACAAACTAATTGAATAATTTTAAAGGTGCTTTCGCTGAAAATAGCCTGGTACAATTTCCAAATTCGAAAGGATATTACATGCCCTTTAAGCCAACTAATTATCTGCCTTACGATTTCGCCAACCGCAGGCATATAGGGCCATCGCCAATCGAAATGAGCGAAATGGTGAGTGTTGTAGGGTTTAGCTCACTTGACGAGCTAATCGATCACACACTCCCAAAATCAATACGACAAAAAGCTCCTCTGGTATTTGGAAAACCGCAATCAGAACGTGAGCTTCTGTATAATATGCGCGTCACAGCTTCAAAAAATAAAGTCCTGAGTAGCCTCATTGGTCAGGGATACTATGGCACAGTCACACCACCTGTTATCCAACGTAATATCCTTGAAAACCCTGCGTGGTATACGGCCTACACACCATATCAACCTGAAATTAGTCAAGGCAGGCTTGAAGCTTTGCTGAATTTTCAGACAATGATATCTGATCTGACAGGCCTCGATATTTCCAACGCGTCTTTGCTTGATGAAGCAACTGCATGCGCAGAAGCAATGACCATGGCCCAGCGAGTAGCCAAATCCAAATCAAACGTATTTTTTGTTGACGAAAATTGTCATCCACAGAATATTGCGGTCATAAAGACACGTGCAAAACCACTAGGTATAAAGCTGATAGTCGATGCGCCCGAAAATTTACCGGCCAAAGATGTATTCGGTGCAATTTTCCAGTATCCAGGCACCTATGGTGTAGTGCGTGATTTTACGGAAATAATGGCGATCCTCCACAATGCAAAGGCCATTGGTATAATCTGCGCTGATCCCCTGTCACTTACGCTTCTGAAAGAGCCAGGCGCTATGGGTGCAGATATTTCCGTTGGAAGCACTCAGCGCTTTGGAGTTCCCGTGGGATACGGCGGACCGCACGCAGCGTATATGGCGACCAGGGATGCCTACAAACGTTCGATGCCAGGAAGACTTGTTGGAGTATCAATCGATGCCCGAGGCAATAAGGCATACCGACTATCATTACAGGCCAGAGAGCAACATATCCGCCGAGAGAAAGCAACGTCAAACGTCTGCACGGCACAGGCTTTACTTGCTATCATAGCATCATTTTATGCCGTTTTTCATGGTCCAGAGGGATTAAAGGCGATTGCCCAGCGCATTCACCGAAAAACAGTTCGTTTGGCAAAAGGCCTTGAGGAGGCGGGTTTTAAAGTTGAGCCAGAAGCGTTTTTTGATACGATCACTGTAGATGTGGGCCTCCTCCAAAAGGCAATTCTCCGGGCTGCCGTTAGCGAAGGAGTAAATCTTAGACCAGTTGGCTCGACCAAGGTTGGAATTTCTTTAGATGAACGGACGCGGCGCGCAACAACTGAGGCCGTTTGGCGCGCTTTTGGAGTCGAGCGGAAAGACAGTGATCTCACTCATGAATACCGTGTACCTGATTCCCTTCATAGGAGGACCTCATATCTTGATCACGAAGTTTTTCACATGAACCGTGCAGAAACAGAGATGATGCGATATATGAGACGCCTCGCTGATCGCGACCTTGCACTTGACCGGGCCATGATTCCACTTGGATCATGTACTATGAAGCTAAATTCCGCAGCAGAAATGATACCCGTGAGCTGGCGAGAGTTTTCGCTTTTGCACCCCTTTGCACCTCAAGACCAAGCACTTGGCTTTAAGGAAATGATCAAAGATCTTTCGGAAAAGCTTTGTCAAATTACGGGCTATGACGCCATATCTATGCAGCCAAATTCTGGCGCTCAGGGAGAATACGCGGGGCTGTTGGCCATTGCAGAATACCATCAGGCAAATAACGAAGGGCACAGAAATGTTTGCCTAATCCCGACTTCCGCCCATGGTACAAATCCAGCAAGTGCTCAAATGGTGGGCTGGAAAGTCATTCCAGTGGGCTCTGAAAAAAATGGTGATATTGATCTTGAAGATTTCCGGCAGAAGGCAGAGCAGCATGCTGGTACCTTGGCAGGTTGCATGATCACCTATCCCTCCACACACGGAGTTTTTGAAACAACTGTACATGATGTTTGCAATATTATTCATCAATATGGTGGCCAGGTTTATATCGATGGGGCCAATATGAACGCGATGGTTGGTCTTTCTCGTCCCGGTGATTTGGGAGGAGATGTGAGCCATTTAAATCTACACAAAACTTTTTGCATACCTCATGGTGGTGGCGGCCCAGGTATGGGTCCAATCGGTGTAAAATCACACCTTGTACCACATCTTCCAGGACATCCCGAAACCGGTGGGGATGCCGGACCAGTATCTTCAGCACCATTTGGATCGCCATCGCTCTTACCCATTAGTTGGGCCTATTGCCTAATGATGGGTGGCGAAGGCCTGGCACAAGCAACTCGAGTGGCAATTTTAAGCGCCAATTATATCGCTGAACGACTTAAAGGGTCATATAACATTTTGTACAAAGGCCCCTCAGGACGCGTGGCTCACGAATGCATCCTGGACGTTAGGCCCTTTGCTGACACAGCGGGTGTTAGTGTAGAAGATATTGCGAAACGTCTTATAGACTGCGGTTTCCATGCGCCAACTATGAGTTGGCCTGTCGCGGGTACTCTTATGGTTGAGCCAACGGAATCAGAAACAAAGGCAGAACTTGACCGCTTTTGCGATGCAATGATCTACATCAGAGAAGAAATCGCTGATATTGAAAAAGGGCTGATTGATAAAGAAAACAATCCCCTAAAAAATGCGCCCCATACAGTAGAAGACCTCGTAGAAGAGTGGAGCCGTCCGTACAGTAGGGAGCAGGGATGTTTTCCGGTTGGAGCGTTCCGTGTTGACAAATATTGGCCGCCGGTGAATAGGGTTGATAATGTCTACGGAGATCGTAATCTTATTTGCACGTGCCCACCTATGTCAGAATATTCAGAAGCTGCGGAGTAACTCTTTAAATGTCTTAAATGATTTTACAGGCTTAAATAATGACTTCTGAATTTCATTTTCCCGACACTTTCTGAAATAAAATAATATACTCTCGTAAGGTCTAATCCATTACATTTCTAAATCGTTTGATATCGGAATCTAAAACCTCGAAATTAATTTTGTTCTTGTCAGGAACTATGAAAAAGGCCTGCCTACCGCAGTATTCTGAAGGCAGAAAATATTTTTCGACAAAATGGTATTCTTCCCGATTAGCGTAGTCGTCAAAAATTAATTTAGTCCCAGCCAGTGCGTATCTTAAAGACGTCAGCCAACAGCAAACTCTAAAACGCCCGTCAATTAGAACTGTATCAGGCCAAGTTCTCTGTTTCCATATCCAATCAGTGTACTGATGAAAATCATTGACTTTACTGTAACCCAATGGTCGACCCCATTTTCCTATCGGTCCAAGATCGATAAATTTTAATGAACTTGTCTTGCCTCCATCAGTTATTTTTTTTGAGACGTTTTCAATCCAGAGTTGTGAAGTGTCGACAGAATAAATTTCGGCAGGGATATTACGCGCAACCCAAACCGTTGATTTTCCGCAACCATATTCAGCATAAACTTTGCAGGACCGTAAAATTTCTTTAAATTTTTTATCATCACCGCGAAAGAGATAATCCGACGGATTAACTTTTTTTCTATAAAAGCGAAGTAGTCTCTTTGAAATCAAATTAACACGTTCCCATCCCAACGGAGTAATTAAACGGTAACCAAGTCTTTTAAACAAGAAAAGTTATTAATTTTAACCTATCGATATGCCTTAAGAATTGAACGAACAAATTACAAATTTGAACTTATATCGCTAGCGCGAGAAATCTAGCAGATTTCATAAATACAGTTGTCACTAGAGGCTAAGGTCCTATTGTGATCAAATTTAAAGCAAAGATGTTAGATTGATTGATCTCCGAAACACGCAATCAAAAGGCTGAGGAACGGCAAACTATCGGCGGTGCCATTAGCGTGTAAAAATTTAGGTAACGCCGCTATACTGCGCCGCGGCGTTTTTTCGAAATCTTGTTACGATCAGCCAGTCAAGCCCGATGCTTCGGCTTCTTCCCAAAGAGCTTTCCACGCTTTTTTTGCTTTGCCACGGTGTTTTACGCCTTGTGCAGCTTCAAAATTATCCATTTTGCCATCCCCTTCAACAACGATCAATCCAATCATGCCCATGTTGGCGTGGGGTTTGCATTGATAGCCATAGAACCCTGGAACATCGAGCGTGATTTCAACTTCCTTATTGATCTTTCCCTTCCACTTTTCGGCTCCGTCTGGGATCATACCTTTTATGGATTCGCTGTTGTGGCCCTTATCCGCTGCAATAAACTTCACCGTATCACCTGCATTGATCTGCAAGATTTTAGGGGAAAACAACATTTTGTTTTTTGAGTTGTCTGGATCTTTGTTCAGCATTAACACTTCATGCGTTGCATGCGCTTCAGCCAGGGCCACATTTGATAGTGACGCTGCAGCCACTAGAGAACCTGCACCAGCGAGTGCATCGCGTCTGGTTAATTTAAATGTCATGTCGTACTCTCCATTCATTCACAATAATTTAATTTTAGGATTCTCTTTCGCTGCGGCAACAGGCTATTTAGGAAAATATGCCTGTTTGTTGTCTACAAATATTTAACTGGCCTTTCTTAGGCTACCGCCTGCGAGATGGCACATTGCTTCCAAAGGACTTTGAGTGCGCTGATCAAATGTTCAATGTCAGCGTCCGTATGCAAGGGAGAAGGCGTGAAGCGTAGCCGCTCCGTTCCCTTTGGAACAGTCGGATAATTGATTGGTTGTACATAGACACCGTAGTCCTGCATGAGAATGTCGGCAATCTGGCGGCACTTGACCGGGTTTTTAATCATAACTGGGATAATATGGCTTGGATTATCCTGATGTGGAATACCAGCTGCATCCAGCCCAGCTCTTAGTTTAGCTACCTGGCGGCGTTGTTTTTGCCGTTCAATTTCGGATACCTTCAAATGGGCTATACTTGTGCGCGCGCCTGCAGCGACGGCTGGGGGAATTGCGGTTGTAAATATGAATCCACTCGCAAAAGAACGAATGAAATCACACAAGGCCGCAGAGCCCGTAACATATCCGCCCATTACACCATAAGCTTTGCCAAGCGTTCCTTCTATGAGAGTTATTCTGTCCGCCAGTCCCTCTTGTTCAGAAACACCGCCACCTCTTTTCCCATAAAGGCCTACAGCATGAACTTCATCCAAATACGTCATTGCACCATATTTTTCAGCGACTTCAACAATTTCTTTCATCGGACAAATGTCCCCATCCATTGAATAAACAGACTCAAAAGCCACAATTTTGGGGCATTCAGAAGGAAGGCTGGAAAGTTTGCGGTCAAGATCCTCTGGGTCATTGTGTTTCCAGATCATCTTTTTTGCACGCGAGTGCCGAATTCCTTCGATCATACTGGCGTGGTTCAATTCATCAGACAGAATGACTGCGTTTGGAATACGCGATCCTATGGTGCCAAGGGCCGCCCAGTTCGAAACGTATCCCGATGTAAACAGCAACGCACTTTCTTTTCCGTGAAGGTCAGAAAGCTCTTTTTCTAACAAAAGATGTTCATGATTGGTACCAGAGATATTCCTTGTACCCCCAGCTCCGCAACCCGCCATGTCAATTGCATTTTTCATTGCCTCTCGGACTTTTGGATTTTGTCCCATGCCAAGATAGTCATTTGAACACCAAACGGTAACTTCATCTGGCGTTTCTGCGTCATGACATTTAGCCTTAGGAAACTGACCACATTTGCGCTCAAGTTCTGCAAAAATACGGTAATTTCCCTCTTCTTTAAGCTGAGAGAGTTGACCTTTGAACATAGTCTCAAAGTCCATGAACATCCTCCGAATTTAATTCTTTTCTTATTGCGCTGGGTGCAGGAAGCATCCAGCGCCAGAGTTTGGCATCTGGCAAAGGAACCACCATTAGCCAGTGTTCTATAAGCGCGAGTGTGGAAAGAGCTGCAAGCAAGCTGTATCCTACTTTATCAGGCATGGCATTTGACGCAAAAACACGCTCAATCCAACACGCGACTGCGAAAGTCAAAACTGTGACCGCTACAGGGAAAAACTGATTGAGCTCGGACTGCCGAAAATGGCTTGGCAAATGCATCAACTTTTTGGGTATAAACTCGATGTTGATCCGCGGAACACCAAAATAAAGGTTCAGCTTGGCTGAAATCCTGGCACAATACAAAATTATAAATGTCCAACACCCAACCGTATTTTCTTTCCCCCAGCCAATGGAAACAACCCATATAAGAAATGAGAAAAGTAATAGTTCGTGGTAAGCAACAGTACCCCAGGCCCTTCTAAACCTTTCCCACTCAGGTAGGCCCTTGGGGGCATCCAATTTATTGGGGCCGGTGATAACTCCAGATAAAAAGGCAAGTTCAATCCAGCCCCAGATCGCAAGAGCTGAAAAAAAAGCAATGTAGGTTGATCGGATATCGTTGGTATTTACGCTACTACGATATCCCCAAAGTCCAAGTACAAGGATGGCCATCACAAGAATAGTGATTTTTAAATGCGAACCTTTACCTCGCCGGTCAGCCATACGAACCGTCACCAAGATAACTCCAGTAGAAAGCCACCAGGCAAAAAATGCAACAAGCACTGCTATGCCAACGTATCCGATCAATAAACCGGTTCCAATCTGGTCGATTCAGGTACAATGTTCGATTTTGAAGGTATTATAATTAATGATACAAAAGCAAGACCCGCCCTAAGGCGCGCGCCAAAGCGTATCATCGCTGGGCCAATCCCTTTCCTATTTGCCACATTCCCAAGAACCATATTTGCCTTATTCATTTTCTCAAGGTTCTTTAGCCAACGCGGGTTGTCGATATCCAGAGTAATTGGAAAAATCTGACGGCTCAATTCAGAAGTCTTTGCAAAAACCTCTTGCCCATATTCGCTTGGATCAATTCGGAGTGCCTTATGAAAAGCGGGCCGCTGGTGGTCGCGCACATACATGGTTGCATAAACAGCCGTTAGAAAAAACTTAATCCAAAATACATTTACACCTTTAGTCAATTTAGGATCTGTTTTCATCAGCAACGCAAAGGCTTCACCATGCGAGAATTCGTCATTACACCACTCTTTGAACCATTTAAAAATTGGATGAAATCTCAGTTCCGGATGACATTCCAGATGCCGATAAATCGTAATGTAACGTGCGTATCCAATCTTTTCGGAAAGATATGTAGCATAATAAATGAACTTAGGACGAAAGTACGTGTATTTCTTCTTCTGAGTCAAAAAGCCAAGGTTCACTGCAACGCCCGCTTCGCGTAATGCATCGTTAATGAAGCCAGCATGACGCGCTTCGTCACGAGCCATGAGTTGGAACAACTGCGTGATATCTTTGTTGTTACCACGCCGCTTCATCTCTTTGTATAGCACACATCCAGAAAATTCAGAGGTACAAGAACTTACTAGGAAATCGATGAATTCTTTTCGTAGTGTCGGTTCCATCCCATCCCAGTCGACATCATCCCAAGCTTCGTTTTTCTTGAAATGCCCTTTATTTGGGTCACTTACCATGCTTGAGATTAAATTGTCCCAATCGGCACGGACAGATTCAACATTGATGGCATCCATTTCTTCAAAATCGGTGGTATAAAACCGCGGTGACAAAAGGGTTTCTTCCATAGCCATAGATGTCGCTTTGTCGCTATCCATTCTTTCTTGGACAGCAAGAGCCTCTTCCGCGGTATCAGCATCAGCAGAGTGCATATTCATAGCTTAACGTCCTCAGAAAATGAAAACTCACAAAGCTCCATGACTTCAAAATTTCCAGTAAAACGCGTCCAAAGCCTTTCAATACCACTTGCACGAATGATGACAGCTTCGCGATCTTCGCGAACTACTTGTCCGAAGGGGGCCATGATTTCAGGCCCTTGAACTTGAACTGTATCACCAGGTTCAATTACTGCTCCATTGTTGAGCCTAACATGAGCATGAAGGCTTTCGAATTTGTGGCTAACCTCTACAGTGCATGGTGCTATCTCAGTTTTGTGCGTGAAAAATCCCATATTAATTCCCTTTCTTTTCAACATCCAAGAGCGTGGCGAAAGCTCTTGTGTTACTATCACCGAAGGCCATCAAATCTGCGCTCCATCCGCTATCAGGGTCGGAAATTTTTAGGCGACCCAAGTGATCGAGTGTCAGCAAAACAGGACCGCCCTGAGGAACATTTGCCAATGCCCTCTGGCGATTGACAGATCGATCGATGCTGGAGATAAATCCACCCTGTTTTGCAGTAAGATCGGCAATCAAAACCCCCTCAACGTTGAAAATTCGGGAAGCACCAGTATTTTCAGACTTTATCACAAGCATCCGGCTTTTCACAATCTCTCCCTGAGGGACAACAGCACTTGGTGTTCGATCAGTAATGCTTGCGTAACATACGATTGCCAAAACTCCGATGATCAATGCGCAGATCACTCTGATCATTGCACTTGATACCATTTCGCCTGACTTAATTGTCGTATTTGGGCTGAGTTCAGTCATCGTTTTTCCTTTATTCCGCAGCAAAAATAGCCTCAGATTTTTCTAAAGTTTTGGAGATTTTTGGTGCATTCACCTCTGTTTTTGCTGCCTCAGCAAGGATTCTTGCGACCTCATGCGGATTGGCGATAGAACGCAGTGTCGGCTCGGGATTGGCGATTTTGCCGGGTCGAGCGTGCGGCCAAAGTACGAAAAAGGAAAATTGTTTGGGCTGTGAAAGCTTGAGAGCAATATTTCCCGTACCGTCTCTGCGAAGGGCTAGAGTGGCATTTGAAATTTTACTATAAGGCAGATTAATTGTAATCGTCAGAGCGGCACCGATGCGCAGGACTACTCTTTTTGTTGTAATGGTGTAAATGGTACACCGAGCTTGAATATAAGCGATTAATGCGAGGATTGAACAGGCGGCCAGGCCCAATAAAACAAAAGGTATAGCCATGGCTATAGCATGGCCAGGACCAGAGACGTCATAAAGCGTTGTATAACGCCAAATCGCCAATAACAGAAAGTAACCAAATATCCAGTATATATTGAGGCTGTCTTTGCTCAGTGCCCACCAATTTGGACGCCCCTGCCATAGGATTTCTTCGTCTTCCGGTGGGGCTTCCGGAAGACCTCTTATGGGTTCAACTGCAAAATCATCATTTGGCATTATGGGGCTCCATATTAGTTAAAGAAGGGGTTCACTCCGTTGGACGCTGGCATAAAGTGTGCCGCCACCGTAGTAGCCACAGATTTTCTCTTCCTCTAGCATTGTGACCTGACGTTCAGAAGCGTTACGGGGCACATTATTGAAGTGCTCACCAAAAATGGAGCTTACAGTGACGCGGTCCGCGCGAATTCTGGCCATTGTCAAAGGCACAAGGCGTTTACCTTCCCCGAACTGGGGATCAAGCTCAATCTCCAGATAGCGTACCATTTGCTCAGCCTCATCAATCCACATATCACTAATCTTGCCAACAACAGCGTTGTCGCCGGCGGCAACAGGCATTCCTCGAGGGTCACGACCTGCAGATACGTGAAAGCTTTCCGCCGCAACCATCGGAATAATCTTTGGGTGGCCCTGGCCATCTAACTCAGGTACGTCACGGCGCGGAGCCCACGAAGCGGGGCCAACACCATCGACCATGGGATCACCAGTTGGTTCCATAGGATAACCGTTTGCAGCATTCGTGCGTCTTAGAGCCAAATCCCTACCCTCAGGTTTTCCATTTGGGACTGTTACTTCGCCACGACCGTGGGGAAGATTGAAGGTTTTTGCCTCAGGAAGCGGAAATGGTCCTTGGTTAGCAGACTCAGAGCTATCATCACTTTCTAGTGGATATCCTTCACGCATGTTTTCACGCTGAAGGTAATAAACCAGAACTGCAAAGAAGGCCCAGAACATCCAGATGGACAGGCTTGCAAGGTCAAAGTTTCCAAAAAATGTACCGGTCATGTCGGATTCCTTTCATTGGTACGGCGAAACTCATGTTGGGAAATCGGCAAGGCCGATACGTGCCGATCCCCTTTGGTTGGAAGAAGCATGTCGATTGTTACGGGCGAGTGGCCCTAAAACGACAAGTGCTACAAACAGCAAGACGATCTCACTGTGGTAAACGAATGAATATCCCGTTGTAGGCGTGGCTAGCGCCTCTCCCAAAGTTCCGCGAATTGCAAGTGAGTCAACCCAGTCTCTTAGTGTTCCGCCCAAAGCGATGGACAGACCGGCAGCAGTGGCCTGAGATGCACCCCATGCTCCAAGCGCAAGTCCACGCCCAACGAAACCTTCTGCGGGCATCGTCATTGCGGAAGTAAGCGTGGATATAGCAAATAAGCCACCGCCGAATCCAATCAGCCCAGCACCAGCAAAAAACAGTGTTGTCGACTCCATCGGAGCAGCAAAAATTACCACAGGGAATGCAATAAGGCCTATCATTAGCCCCTTTCCTGCCATGCGGTACGGATTAATCTTTTTGAAAAGTAATCGAGCTGCATAGGCGAAGCCTAACAAAGCACCACCAGCCCAGACTGCTGTAAGTAAGGTTGTTGCCGAAACGGAAAGCCCAAGGACCTGGCCGCCATAGGGTTCAAGGAGAACATCCTGCATATTAAACGCCATGGTTCCTATAAATACCACAGCTAGTAACCGTCCTGCCTGCCCGCCTTTGATAAAATCAGACCACGCGTCACGGAATAGGGGGCGTGGCGCTTCCCGCTCTTCTTTCGACATAGGTCGAACTTTTTCTTGTTTCCAAAGCGCGATGATATTCAGCACCATGCCAACAACGGCCGCGCCCTGGATGACGCGAATCAGCAGAAGATTAGAAAAATCTCGAAGTAACCACCCTACCACGATAGCGCTTATACCCATTCCCACGAGGAACATAACATAAAGAAGTGCCACTACCCGTGGCCTCGTTTCATGTGTTGCGCGATCCGCAGCCAAAGCAAGTCCTGCCGTCTGGGTCATATGAAGCCCAAGGCCCGTCATAAGAAAGGCAATCGCTGCCAGAACTTCTCCCGCCCAAGTTGGCCCAACAATTTGAGCATTAGATAACGACAAAAGTGCGAACGGCATAATTGCCAAGCCACCCATTTGCCATATAGAGCCGAACCAAAGATACGGTATCCGTTTCCAGCCGATTGCAGAACGATAAGTATCAGAACGAAAACCGAGCAATGCTCGGAACGGGGCAATCAAAACTGGCAAAGCAATCATGCAAGCGACAATCATCGCTGGCACACTGAGCTCAACGATCATTACACGGTTTAGTGTGCCGAGTAGCATGACCGTTGCCATACCAACTGAGATTTGAAAAAGCGATAATCTCAGAAGTTGGCCAAAAGTCAAATCAGCACTGACCGCATCTGAAAATGGCAACATGCGCATCGTTATTCTTGTCAGTGGATGTGATTGCTTTTCACTCATAAAGCAAATTCCATCGCTTGGGAGATATAAAATCCTGAATTAATGCGGCCCAGGTCTTGCATATCGCCAAAATCATCAGTGTCTTTGATCAGTCTATCTGGGGATTGAGGCATCATTACAGGAGACCTGTCAGAGCGGGGAAATAGTTTTCCCACATACCACATTAACATAAGTAATTTAGTCCGCGGGGCGACAGTGAAGATGACCTTCTGTGTCGGCCTTTGGCCAAGCGCCACGACAGAAGCACAAACCTCATCAGCTCCATAGTAAATAAGGCTGTCCATTGCTAAGACAAAGTCAAATTCACCAAGCTTCGGATCAAGCATGTCACCTGACGTAAACGTTACATTATTCCTAAGTTGATAAGGCAAGCGTTTTTTGGCGATGCGTATGAGCGATGGGCTAATATCAACTGCCAACACATTTGCCCCTCGCTTAGCCAACTCTTCCGTCATCAGGCCCGTACCGCACCCAGCATCAAGAATGCGCGCTCCAGACAAATCTTCGGGTATCCGAGACAGTATTAGCGCGCGCATCTGCTCGCGGCCTGCACGTACGGTCTGACGAATTTTTGAAATCGGCACATCCGATGTCAACTGCTCCCAAGTCTTGGTAGCTGTTTGGTCAAAATAGGTTTCAACCCGATTTAATGTCTGGTCGTAAGCCATTAATCAAAACCCAGAAGCTCAAAGATATCACGATCGGGAAGAGGTGCCGGCGCAAGTGCTTCCGTTCCATTCCAGAGAGTTTCAGCAAGGCGAATATACTCTTTTTGAACTGAAACAATATCTTCGTCAGGATCCATTTCAAACAAAGTTTTCTTCTTTAGCCGTGAGCGGCGGATCGCATCCAAATCAGGCATATGTGCGATCCGATTAAAACCAACTTCTTTACAATATCGGTCAACTTCGTTGGTTTCACGGGATCGATTAGCTACGCACCCTGCAAGCCGCACTTTGTAATTTGCCGATTTTGCTTGCACTGCCGCAATAATCCGATTCATGGCATAGATGCTATCAAAATCATTTGCGGTAACGATTACTGCCCGGTCAGCGTGCTGAAGGGGTGCTGCAAAACCACCACAAACAACATCACCAAGCACATCGAAGATCACAACATCGGTGTCTTCGAGAAGGTGGTGCTGTTTTAGGAGTTTAACAGTCTGTCCAACAACGTAACCGCCACAACCGGTTCCTGCCGGAGGACCACCCGCTTCAACACATTTTACACCGTTGAAGCCTTCAAAAACAAAATCCTCTGCCCTCAGTTCTTCAGGATGGAAATCAACCTCCTTGAGTATATCGATTACAGTTGGGACCAGCGAACCGGTGAGAGTAAAAGTGCTATCGTGTTTTGGGTCACAGCCAATCTGAAGCACTCGTTTTCCAAGCTTTGAGAAAGCAACGGACAGGTTTGAGCTTGTTGTAGATTTCCCAATACCGCCTTTGCCATAAACTGAAAAAACTTTAGCGCCTTCAATTTTTGCCGAAGCGTCCTGATGAACTTGCACAGAGCCTTCGCCGTCTTGCCCTCTAAGTGAGGGGGGTTGTTTGTCTAAAGGGCTCATATGCGCCTCCGTTTAAATTGCATTATAGGTCTCATTGTGCCGCAATCCCTTCCATTTGATCTTCAAGGTGATCAGCGGCGTTTTGAAGTGCCGCGAGCGTTTCTTCATCTGGCTGCCAGTAAGCTCTTTCGCTAGCTTCCAGAAGGCGGTTTGCCATACGTGAACTAGCGATAGGATTTAGATTAGCCAGCCTGTTACGCATATCTTCATCAAGTACAAAAGTCTCACTGATGCGCTGATAGATCCAAGGCTCCACCTGACCAGTTGTAGCGGACCAGCCCATCGTATTAGTGACATGGGTCTCTATTTGTTTTACGCCTTCAGATCCGTGGCTTAATAAGGCTTCATAGAATTTAGGATTCAGTGACCGCGAGCGGGTTTCAAGGGCGACCTGATCCGCAAGGGTCCGTATTTTACCGGATCCTCTGGTCTGATCACTAATATAGATTGCAACGTCTTCTCCTTTGGCCCGCTTTACGGCACGAGAAATACCACCGAGCGTGTCAAAATAGTGATCTACAGTAGTGACGCCAAGCTCAACACTTTCAAGGTTCTGGTAGGCAATATCCACATCTTTAAGTGCCTTTTGAAGAAGATCCGCATTTTGTGCGGCTTTCCCATTAACGCCGTAGGCAAAGCTTTTTCGCGCCTCGTAAGCATCAGCAAGCTCGTCCTCATCCCCAAACGCTGAACTATCGACGAGTTGATTCACATTAGAACCATAAGAGCCTTCTGCATTTGAAAACACGCGGAGTGCTGCCGTTTCCAAATCAACGTCAATATCTTTTGCATACTTTAGAGTGTGAGCCCGGATAAAATTCATTTCAAGTGGTTCTTCAGCCTTTGCTGCTTTTAGCGCGGCTTCGGCAAGAAGTTTTGTCTGCAGTGGCAACAAATCACGAAAAATACCTGATAGCGTCATGATTACATCGATGCGAGGACGTCCAAGCTCGGACAACGGTATCAGGTCAGCACCAGATAAACGCCCAAAACTGTCAAACCGTGGCTTCGCTCCAATAAGTGCAAGGGCCTGACCAATAGGGCCGCCATCAGATTTTATATTGTCAGACCCCCAAAGAACCAATGCTACAGTTCTCGGCAAAGTGTCGTGAGTTTTCAACAGATTATCCGCCTGTTTTTCACCCTCTCGGCACGCGAATTCGGTAGGCATGCGAAATGGGTCAA
>CACPHA010000055.1 GCA_902633655.1 Paracoccaceae bacterium | reverse complement strand
ATAGCAATAATAATAAAATAGCCGCGATTATTATTAAGATTGTTAACGGATCCATGTTTATATCCTCCAATAATACTTATACCCTACAAAACTTTTAGTTTCTTACACAAGACGGCGATTAAATAAATCGTTAGACCTTTTGAACTCAAATGAAAAATGGTAACTTTAAGAAACCCTGTAATTTTTTGTGAGTTGGCAGGTTAATAGGTTAAGCTCACGTCTTATCTCAAATCCGAAACTCAGTGCCTTAATCTATTTATTTTGTTCATATTGGCGAAACCAGTGGAGCGCGACTGGCGCTCGAGCGCCACTTATCAGGATTTTCTTATTTCCTGTCATTACGGTAGTTGATACTGAAAGATTTTTAATGCCCCATCTCAAAAGGCTTTCCATATTAAAAATTATGTTACTTATGTTGCGTAGAAAAAATAAGCGCTTGGGGCAGCTTTTCCGGACGAAGCCCAAAAGCCGTTGAGTTCGAGATTTAGCGGATGGATGACTTTAGAAAAGACATTTGCCAATTTTTGAAGTCAAATCCAAATGTAAAGTAGCGTAAGACTTCCTAGGTATATCACAGTAAAAAAAACGCCTAAATACCGATCTATCCGTTCAAGAAAGTCGTCCACTGAAAAATTCTCTGTATTTTCTACTTCTAACTTTCGCTCACGATAAACCTTAAATGACCTTTCTGCCAAAATGGCTACTACCGCTAACACGCAAGCCATAAAGGACAGAACTAAAAAGATGTCGGTAAAAGTCAGGTAGGATAAAATGGGTAGGTCATCGCCAGCTATAAACGTATAAGCTACCACTGTTAAAAGCAGCGTTACTGTCAAAGAAGTTCTTGTATCATAGTCTTCTGTAGTCGGGCTAAGGAGGAACGATGCCAAAGCCAAAATTGCCATGATAAATACTGGCGTCAAAATTTTAATTACATAGTAATTAGGAATTCTTTGCAAAGAAACACTTATATTATATGTAGAGAAGTTATTCTCCCAAGACGAACTTTTGAAATTACTTGATGTCGCTGAGCCCGAGGTTTCAGTCATCTTCCAATCGGAAAAATTTAGACTTCGCGTCCATTCCTCGGCAGGCTCTAGCCCCCTCAAAGTGACCATAGTGTCATCAAAATAAGGAATAATAGAAATACTGAGGACTTGGCTGTCGAATGGAAACTTCTTAAAGTTCAAATCGGCGCCAAAGTAACCTTGAACTCGCCTTTCATTCTGAATGAAGCCATCTGAACTAATCGTGAATTTATCATAACCCGTCTCATCAAGTGACCTTGAATTTAAGAACTCCAAGCCGGGTCGCCAAAATTTTCCATATGCATCTTGTCCTTCGAGACGGCAAACATAGTCGTCTGATGTTTCGAAAAGCAAATCGGCCAGATCTTGGTCATACCATGAGCTCTTGAGATAGAAATCAGCATAGAAACTGTATTCCTCACCATTAACCGGCCCAAGTTTGACAAATGTCGGTAACAATTCGACATCAACGGGATCGTAATCTTCCATTGGGATCGATAGAGCTGTTTCCTGATCTTCAAATACGGATAAATCACATTGTGCTGCGGTGATCCCCTTATTCGCAAAAAAAACCAGTAAAAAGAATAGTAACGTAGAAAATTTTTCTATATATTTACAAATGTGCACACGATTTCCTTTCCGTGTTCAGTTTTTCTTCTGTCCTCTACTTCAAAGGCACTAGATCGTCCAATAGAGCCGCTTCCTTTAAACGCACATACGTCATAGTTCCGTCAAGAACGCCAATATCGTCTGCAAGATCGAGGGGTGTCATTCCGAAGATATCTTCTTCTTTTGCCAAATTTCTGAATGCGTTCCTCTGACGCAAAAAGTTATCGACAAGATCCAAATGCTCATTTTCAATAGCGACATGCAGCAAATTCTCACCAAATTCGTTTGTGGTATATATATCTGCTCCAAAAATTTGAGCAGCTGCGCCAAATATGTTTGGGTTAGGTTGTTTTTTTGAATATAAAGCATCTAGCATAGGTGATCGACCGTCGTTATTTTTTAGATTCCAGTCTACATCGTATCCGTGCATCATTTTCATCAAGCCATAATTCCCGTTCCAAACTACGGCATGCATAGCAGTATTACCCACTTTATTTTTTACATTGGGATCTGCACCTGCTTCTAACAAAGTATAGGCGTGCTCAAGATTATAATTTCCCGGTGAAACCGCTACGATTGTAAAAGCCGTGTCTCCACGTTTATCTCTTGCGTCAATATCGGCCCCAGCTGAAAGTATCTGTGACATAATTGTGGATCTATCCCTATCTACGATCCGTGCAGCAATATGGAGAGGCGTATCACCGGCCTTATCTCTCGCATTCATGTCCAAGCGTTTGTCATTTTTAATGATGTGTTCCAGCACTTCGGACCTGCCTGCTAACGCTGCCATATGCAAAACAGTGTATCCCGTTTCACCGGCTCGATCGGTCAGCTTTAATCCTGCATTAACGAGTAAATCAATATTTTCGATAAGCGAGGGCATCCATCTATCATTTGGATAATAAGCCGCCGCAAAATGAAGAGCTGTGTGGCCCTTATTATCCCTTGCTTTAACTTGGGCGCCAGCGTCTAAAAGGGCCATAATATTATCGGAGCTGTTTTTGACCGCACCATGAAGTGGCTTCGCGCCACCCAAATCTTCGGCTTCTAGGTTGGCTCCCGCTTTAACAAAAGCGCTAATTGTTTTTGGGTACCCAAGTTGCGCTGCCGTGTGAAGAGGGGTTTTGCTTACAGCATCGCCAATTTCAAGATCTATTTCATATTCTAAGAGAATACTTATAGCTTCTGCATGTGTAATATCACCTAGGTTCTCAGTGAATGATATCACGTGCATCGGAGATCGCCGCCAAGATCGGCCTCTTGCCTCGTCCACTAGAAAGTGCTCACAAGAGCACCTCCATTCCTCTTTTCGCAAGGCCTCGATATAAGATGCCGAGTCCATCTCCCTTCGTACTTTCTCCTCAGATGCATCCTCCCACCAATCCGGGCTACATATTCCTATACAAGGAGCTGCTATTGCTGGATGGCACAACATCAGCGCATAAAATGCCATAAAGACACAAGACGAAAATAATTTAGACTTTCGCATTATTAAGCCTTTCAGTTTTTGCATTCGCATGATTTTTCATGAGATCCGAATAGTTTTAAAGCTTCTATTTTCCGGAATACATTGGAATAAAAAACAGGTGCCGACCCTATCTTATCTGGCCTATTGGCATCCGCACCAAGATTCAAAAGGGTGGATATTGCCTCTGTATTACCGAAGCCCGCTGCAAAGTGAAGCAGTGTCATACCATTTTTGTCTTTTGGCATCTTGATGCCACCTTTCCGGAGCAAATATTTTAGATTTTTATCGGTTTCAGAAGCTGCTGCTGCATGTAAAGCAGTTTCTCCCCATTTTCCTCTCGTATCGATTTTTGCACGAGAATTTAATAAAAAGTGAAGACTTTTAACTGAACCATATGCTGCCGCATAATGTAAGGGAGTGTGGCCCAACTTGGTTCTAAGATTGACGTCTATCCCGTTCTCTATTTCACTTTTGATTTCTGATACGTTACCGCCAGCGGCAGCAATGTGCAGTTTTGATATTCCAAGGCTTTTTAAATCCGAAGCCTCTAAACTTAACTTTATCCAATTTTGAACTTCCAAAGTCCCATTTGCCTTTGCCGCTAAAAGAAACGGGGATAACTTTGAATCGTCAGTTGATAATAGTTTGTCATTTCCGATGACCTGTTTAACAAATTTTTCCCCAAGCGTAGTTCCTAGATCAGTTGAAGCGGTATTCTTCCAGAAACCCAAATCGCAGATCTTCATGCAATCTGAGGAAAGATCTGAAGTATTTTTTTCAGAAATACTGTTAAACCAATCCACTGGATCCTTTTCATGCACATTAAAGACCTCTTTCATGCGATCTGCCTTGGAAAACATATCATCCACTGTCAAAAGGTTTTTTACATTCCAGACCCTAATGTCATGATCAAAGCTGCTTGCTGAGTAAAACATTTCACTCATATTTTTTACTTTACCAACATCCCAGAGGCTAATATTTGCATTAAAATTTGTACGCTCCTTGAAAGCACCACTCATGTCAGTCAAATCAGTGGTGTCCCAAAAAGGCATTATCCCATGAGGTGAAGAGTAACACTTGCCATCAATAGGCGCCTCCGTGAGGCACTCTTCTATTGCTTGAGCAAAATTTCCATCACTTAGTTGGGCATTCGAAAGATAAAAAAACCAATTTGCTGAAGGTGAAGTCTCAACCCCAAAATTATTAATCATACTAGTCGCATTATCAAACATGCCTTTCAAATTCATTCTGATGGTCACTTTCCATTGCCTAATGTCCTGATTAAAGGAAGGATTTTGTGCAAACATACCGGACATATCTTCAACATTAACCACATCCCAAGAGCTGATGTCCTGATTGAAGTTCGAATTTTGGAAAATGCCGCTCATTTTGGTCACACTACTCACATTCCAGTCTGACAATGGTTGGTCAAAAGCCTGATTTCCGGCAAACATGCTTGATATGTCAGACACCTTACTGACATCCCAGTTGTTTATATTCTGATTGAAGGAAGAGTTGGCGAACATATAGCTAAGATTATTAACATTTCCAACGTCCCAATCACCAATTTTTGCATTAAAAACTTTGTTGTCTGAAAACATTGAGCTCATGTCTGTCGCTTTTCCAACGTTCCAGGCGCTAATATCTTTGTTGAAAACCTCAGTATTATAGAACATGCCTGAAAAATTAGTAACGTTACTGACATCCCACGTTCCGATATCAGCATTAAAGACATAGTTGCGATGAAACATAGAACTCATATCAGTGACGCTGCTTACATCCCAATCTCCAATATCAGCATTAAATGACTTGTTTTTCCAAAACATAGAACTCATATCGGTGACGTTGCTTACATCCCAAGCTCGAATATCAGCATTGAACATTTCAGTGTTATAAAACATCCCACTCATGTTGGTGACGTTGCTTACATCCCAATCTCCAATATTAGCGTTGAAGCTCTCTCTAGACTCGTAGGATGGCGGCATAGAGTCGAATGCTTGTGACATGTCAGTGACCTGTGACGTATCCCAATTTGGCATGGTGCCATACCCGGAAGCGGCACCGTAACTCTCGCACAGGCCTTCGTCAGATTCCTTTAGACAATTCTCGATGGCAACTCTGAAACTATCATTGTCGAGGGGCAGAACATTCTGAGCTGATACAGAAATGCCGCCACCAAAAAGTGCCAGAACACAAAAAACAGGCGAAAATTTTATCATGATGTTTGGTTTCCATTCTTGCTTCCAGGTGGGTAACCGCTTTTAGCAAATTTAAGCAGCAGCATTTGATAACGGGCGCCCTGCGAAAAAGTATAATTAAAAAAATTTTGAAGGGAACTTTTTTTAAAAAAAACCGGCTCTGCAGTTTGTGAAATTTTGAAGTTAGTGGAAGTTCATCAGTAAGTGAGATTTCCACAAAAATTCAGTTAGAGATGTGCTATTGAATTTTCTTTTCTGCACAATGGTCGGGTTACACCTGTTCAGGGATAAATAAACTATCGGAAAAAGTAATTAGTGCAAAGTGAAACAGGCAATATGAATTTCAATCAACTTGGAAATATATTTTATTAATTTGCTTGCTTGATAAAGAGTGACAGCCATAGAAGCGAACTTAAGTCCCAAGTATTCCAAAACATTCGTTATTAAATTCGGAATTTTGTGAAGCTAGCGCTAGTTTTAGGATAATAGAATATCTGCAATAGGAATTAAATTGCATTATTTAGGATATAATATATCCGAATTTGCTAGTGAAGTAGTAATATAGGTTTGTAATTCGGTGGATATTGTGAACAAATTCCGGCTCGGGGGAATCTGAGTTCGTTAAGATGATTTTTTGTAGACGGAGTTTTCTAGCTGCCAGTACGGCAAGCCTAATTTTGAGCGGAGCGCCTGCGTTATCGAGCAAACGTATTCCTACGCACCAGCAGTTTTTTAAGTTGCGCGGAGATATCCAAAGTGGTCGAGACTCTACTGTTACCTGCGTACATCCAGAAACAAAAAGAATTTCTTTAACTTTTGATGACGGGCCTCACCCAACTCAAACCCCGCTGCTCTTAGATATTTTAAAATCATATGATGTGCAGGCCACGTTTTTTGTTATTGGTTGCTATGTGGAAAGTAGATCAAATATCGTTGCTCGTATCCACAACGAAGGGCATCAACTTGGAAATCACACTTTCTCCCATTCTAATATGTATAATCTGACTATGAATGAAGTTTTGTCAGAAATTGATCGGACAAATGAATTGATTTACAAAGCTGCCGGTGTAGAAACAAAGATCTTTCGACCTCCGTTTGGTGCATTACAGGAGGAAAAACGGTTTGAGTTGTTTCAGCAAAGAGAGATGCCGACAGTTCTTTGGTCAGTAGATCCAAAAGATTGGCTTAGGCCGGGAAAACAACATATTTTAGATCATGTCGTTCGGTACAGCAGGTCAGGATCAATAGTGTTGACGCATGATATTTATCGCTCAACAGTAAATGCCATTCCTGAAATTTTGGAATATTTACTTGCCGAGGGATATTCATTCGAAACTGTGTCAAATTTAGCAGAGATTCCGCTGACATAATTCGTTTGAAGATTAATAGAGTGGATACTGTGAATTCATTTAAAATAATACCTTAATTAACACACTAAGCTTTTAAACCTTATCAAAGTATAAAAAAGGGCGGATAGGTTTAGCCTTTTATAGGGATGTAATTCTTCCAATATTTTTATGGTTCGTATTATGGCATAAAGACGGTTTGTCCTAATGCCCGAATTGGAGTCATTGTGACCGGTGAAATATAAAATAAGGTCTGTTTGGATAATCTATTATCTAGCGATGTAAAATTATTTAGTGAGGTTTTGTTAAGCAACCCAAGTGCGCACAGGACCAGTGTCCAAATGAATGAAAGTGCCATAGTTGCCTAAGCCTCCAGAAGCAATTGAACGAGCTTTTCTTAACACACGATGGACAGAAATACCCTCTATCGTAAAGTCTACAGCTCTACCGGAGAGATGGAATGAATTAGCCGCAACTTTTCGACTGCGTTGGCGTAAATATCTATTTGTCTTCGATGTCCTGAAACCTGAGTGGATATTTACTACAAGTTTCTCGTTTGAACGATTAAGACTTCTTACAATATTCACAAGGTCAGATATCAATCGCCGATCTATCTTTTCTACTCTGTTTTCTCTCCAATCTCTTAGAAGCCAATCTAATTTTGCAAGGTCAGCTGAAGTGAAATGATTTTGAGTATTATATTCGATTTCTCGAGCTTCACCGGTATGAATGTTTTTAAATTTTACCAATTGGAAATGCTTATTTGGCGGTGGTGTAGGCTTGTTTAATTTATCCTCTTGATTGCTATTGAGAAATTGACGTTGCACAGTCGAGCGTTTTATATTGAAAGTTGAAGCAGAGCCTTGCGAAAACATAGATGACCCGTTTTCAATATCGATCAAAGGCGCCGTGGCGCAAATAGTTGGATATGAAAGTAAGGATGTAAGTAAGCTTCTGCGTGTCCAATTCATACTAAATCTTCAGCAAAACTAGTGCCAAAAATAGTAATAAAAGGAAATTATATAATGTATTTATAATGCTGCATTATTATTGGCTTAAAGTTTTTTGTGTGAAGGGTAAATAATCAAAAAAGATAACACCATAAATGCCTAAAGACTGAAAATACTGGTTTAGGCAATGAAAAAGGGGATCGCATTATAAACCTTGAAATCAAAATTTTCACATATTCATTCTTGAGGACGGCTGCTCTCTGCTGCTTTGATTGATAAAGGTTTGCCTTTCATAAAGGTTTTTATAGAAAATCCACGCTCTCTAGTTTACTTGGCGCTTTCTCTTTTTCTGGATTGTTGAGTGTCGAATACGAGATATAAGAATTACATTTCTTTAACCATTGAGTTTCAGATTTGACAAAAGATTTATAATCGTTCACGCTTATTTAAATTCGATAGGAAAATTATGAAAAAAGATTGTTTTGATTTAATGTCATTCTGACAGTAAGGAGGCCAGCGATGCTTAAAAGATACTTTTGCACGGCTGTTTTTATTTTTTCTTGCTCAGGTGCAAATGCAGCTAATTACAAACAGATTTGTGAGCAAAATTTTAAAGCAGCATGCGATTTCATTTATGAGGTTACTGAAATGGAATGCATGGACGCTGCATCAGCACTTGATGAAGTAGATTCTTATTGTGGTGATGATTCACACTGTTGGCTCGAAGCTCTCGTAGAAGCATCAGAGGGAGATTGGGATGAACGAGATGCCTACATATTCCTTAACGAACTTGATGGTCTAAATCTGCCAGGAGCCACAATTCTGAATTGTTATCAATATTAGTGAACTTAAATTTAGGCAGCTTGCGATTGAATTTACGGAGTAACTGAAACAGAAGTCATGGTAACTGCAACAACACCGATTAAGCTAGTTCTTATCGTGGTGATAATTCACACTTTTGGCTACCAGCTTAATTAACTCCGTCAAATGCTGTTTTGGTAGAGACATATTTAACTGACGAATTAGACACATGATTAAAAAAGGTCTAAATATCTTTTATCGAATTTTAGTATGCCAGACATGAAGAAATTCACCAAAAAAAATCAAGAAGGGTTTGAGCAAGAATTTTGTAAAGTTGTACGGCGCTTTCAAAATATCCAAACCGATAGCTCAAAGAACAAATTCTCTGTTGACTCACCTTTGGGAATTTTCATGGCTGGCGAGAATGTAAAATCTATTCAACAAGTAATGTATAACGAATTTCAACAAGTTGATGACGCCGCACTAGAATACATAAGTTACAAAGAACAAACAGCGGTAGAACTATCTGTAGTTTTTCAAAATTTAGATCAAGCATTCTTTACGATAAAGGAGATTTTACTTGTCACTCCGAACACCAAGGATGAAGAAAACTATGCGGACTGGTATCCGTTTAAAAGTAAGATTGTTGCTTACGTAGACTTTGAAGAGAGCTTGTTTAATCTGCAGATGATGGTTGATAAAAAGAAAATAAAGGTGCTTAAACGAGACGATCGCATGGCAAGCACCAGCAGCGACAAGAGCTTACTCACAGCTATAACAAATAATTTTAATCACGTTTCAATTAGGGTTTGAGCTTTTTGTTTCACTCTTTGCGCAACATACTCTCTTCCAATAAAACCTAGCTAAGGACCATCTATGGCAAACACTGTTGCCACTCGGCTCCCTCATCACCCATATCGACCCAACACAAAGAAAAATTGTTGATCATCCCATCGACATAAGTGCCGTCCCAAACGCTATTTTTTACAGAGCTTTGATCGCATTCAATCGATGTTATATTGCTGCGATACTGAGGGTGGAAGTAAGGTAAATTGCGCTTAATTTTGTTAACCTTTAGATTTCCTTCGTATGCTCTAAAACTGGCGCCAAGCCAGGATGATACATTGATCAAGTATTCATAATCTCCATTCTCGAATAAAAATTGGCTACTGGTATCCCTAAAATCATAGTGTAATGAGTGGTTTGTTTCGCAAGGATCACCATCTCCGGTAGTGCAGAAAGGGCTTACTGCTTCTATAGTGGTTTTAGCAACTACAGTTGGGAAGTAAGATTTGGGCATTTCCGCTTTTAATTCTAGTTCAGGCGCTTGCCCAATCTTACCATACTTATAACTGAAAGAATTCCAATCACCCTTATCACTGTAAGCCTTGCAAATTGTTACGCTTTTTTTATTTGCAAACGTACAATAAAAAACTGGTTCGGCTCGCTCCCCTTCGTATTCACAAAATCCATCATTTGCATCCCTGGATAATTTATTTTCTACAGAACTACTTTCTCCAGATCTGGAAGAAATTAACTGAATGAATTTGTAACAATTGCCTTTTTGAATTCCTGAAGTGTAAGCGTCAGAGTATGATGTGCGTCGGAAATCTTTTTGCTGCTGGCTGAGAGCCCCAATCGTAGATGTTCCCTCAACCATAAGCCAGTAAGGATCAGTTTCCTGCCAACACATTTGAACGTCCGCTATGGCGTTTTTTGTTTTCTGTCCGACAATACCATCGGGTCTACCAGCATTATAACCAAAGAAATTTAAAGCTTTTTGGATTCCGATTTTGTTATTGTTCTTTGGATCAAGGGGTGCTGACTCAGCTTCCTTTACTGCAGCAATCCATCCTTGCCACCTCAAGTTAGGTGCTTCATCACAGTAACCCCATAGCCCATCAAATTCTTTTCCATCACTTGATGTAAGAAATACGCGACCGTAAAACTGGCTACCATCTACAGAATATGAACATTGTTGGCTGCTATCATCCTGTACCCAGTATCCCTCAAAAACAGTATAATTGGGACTGTATTTTCCAAACAGTCTATTTTGTGCGGATCCCGCATAATGTCCAATTGTACCCTCTGGACCGATATTTTGGTAAAAGGTGACCGTAGATTCACTTTTGCTTCCGTCCGGATTGCTCCATTCAGAGTTAAATAAGGTATCGGCGCTTGCCAACATCGTGCTTATCAAAAAACAAGGCAAAGCCTTAATAGCCGATTTTATTAGAACTCTGATATTATTTATCATTTTGTCTCCTGAACTTGTCAGATAAATGGTAAAAATTTAAATACTTAGCACTTCCGCCACTCGCACCTACGGCGGATTGTGAAAAATCAGCCCGAATTGACTGTTATAAAACTGGCCGATTTAATCAAGTTTTTACATGACATTATTATGAGCACAATCTTTATGATTATGAGCACAATCTTTATGAATTTTTACAGGCGCTAAAAACTCTTTCCGAGTAATTTGTTAAAGCGCTACGAATTTAACAAAGCAGATTTCTGCTCATCTAATTACGAAATAACGGTTGTAACAATTATGTTAATACGGATACATTGGGGTTATGTCGATAAATTTTACTTCTTTAAGCCCTAGTGAGCACGATAATGGAGTTGCGCTGGGATCGTTGTCTTCCTCTGGAGCTGAGGCAGGGTCTTTTGACGTCTATTGGGATAACCAAAAGGACATTTTTCGAATTGTTGACGATGTCCTTTATTTAACGGATGATTGGCATTATGATGCTGATGCTGGAACCAACGGCTCCGGACAGTATCGCAGCTATACACCAAGCTCTGATGGCATTTCATGGAGTAGCTTCGCAGTTGCCGACTTAACTGTAAAATATACACCAACTAGCGGTGGAAATAATTGGGGTGTTGTCGAATCAAGTGATTTTAGTTTTGCAAACGTTAACGAGACAATAACTCTTAGCTCATTGGCAGCGGACGCTTTTGATTATGGTGTACAAGTGGCTTCCGTAGCTGCTGGAGATGTTGAATTTTCAACGGTTGGTACGACTTCAAGCTTTCTGACTATCGAGAATGGCACTCTAGCACTTTCAAGTGGTAATCACTATAATCCAAACACCCAACGTGTCGTGCTTTCTGACAACAGGTATTATGATCTTTCAGGTGAAGGCACAACGGCGGGCATTATTCTTTATGATGAAAACGAAAAGGTGGTGGCTTATGAATCATTAGCTATTAATTATACTTTGTTTTCAAATGTTAACCTTTCAAACACTCCACATTACGCTAGTTCAGGCACGACTGCGGTAACGCAATCTGATGATGAGTACATAAAATCTCTGCTATTCGACAATCCGCTAGCGTGGTCGACGGACCCAGTCAATACGAGCTATCAAACGGAAGCTTCTGAGACCGTTATAACGTACAGTTTTTCCGGAATAAGCGGCGCCGCTGGCGAATATGTATCAGGTTATTCCATACCAGACCCAACTAGCGATGGTATTTTTCCTTTTTCCGAAACTCATATGGCGGCAACGCGGCTTGCTCTAGGGGAATTTGAAAATATCGGCAACTTGAAGTTTGTCGAGATAGACGAAACACAGGATCAAGTGGGGACACTGAGGTTCGCTTTCACAGACGCAGAGTACCGGCTAGATAGTGGAGTACAGGCAGCTGGATGGGCTTCTGCTCCTTACTCCAATGCGGCTGCGGGTGACGTCTGGATTAATTCTTCAAACATGGCGGCAGATGAAAATTGGCAACAGGGAACTTCGACTAACTTTAGCACACTTCTACACGAAATTGGCCATGCCTTGGGGCTTAATCATCCCTTCGATGAACCATATGTAATCCCAACGGGATTCGATGTCTCAAATTACACATTGATGTCATACACCGACCCCGACAGCGTTTGGTGGTATCCCTATTGGGCAGATAGCGGCTCTTACACTCTTTCTTCAACGCCGATGGTCTATGACATTGCTGCTCTGCAATATCTCTACGGTGCTGCGGATTACAGTGAAACCGACACAGTCTACTCGTACGATGCGGCGACACCGTTTGCCGAAACAATCTGGGACAGTGGAGGAAATGATACATTAGATTTTGCAAATTTTAACACTGACCTAAAAATTTCACTGAAAGAAGGCTCCTATTCCACAGTTCCGTTTTCGATCGCCAATCCGAGTGACGCTTCCATTACGCGCGACTGGTCTATGGCAAATAACTTGGGTATTAGTTTTGGGGCTGCAATTGAAAACGTAAATGGTGGGGCTGGGAACGATGCTCTCGTTGGCAATTCCGGAAACAACACAATTCAGGGTGGTGCTGGAGACGACCTAATCTTCTATAGCGGAGGTAATGATGTCGTCGATGGCGGCTCAGCTACTGACATTTTGTTAATTGGAAGTCGAGAGGCTTATGGATTTTCCAGCGAAATAGGGGAAGCTGTTCCTAGTTTTGCAATTCAGCCAACTGCTGAAGGTTCTAGCGAAAATTACGTTTATTTGAAGGTTGGAAACAATCAGACCCGAACACAAAATATTGAGACTTTTGAAATAAATGGCGTTGCCTATGATGCGGATCCTTCATCCAATCAGTATTTGGGAAGTGATTTTGAAACATATGATCCAACGGAAGTAGTACTGGACGATACTGAAGACACTTCAAATTCGGATACGCAGCAAACCACAGATACAGAAACCCAGGATGATAGTGAAGGGGCTACCACAGCAGAGGCGACAGTGCAGGAGCCCTTTAGCGATGTTGTTGATGTAAACGTTGTTTCTAATTCGGGTGTGGCCTTAAGTCAGGCTTTGGGAGGCTTGACAGGGCTAGTGATCGACAGCGTGTCTGACGAAGATTACTATAAATTTGTCGTAAGTAGCGATGAAACTGCTGATTTATCTGTGAATTTTAACCACAGCGATGGGGATATTGATGCAACATTATATGATGAAAACGGTAATTGGCTAGAGGCTGGCACATCGGCTTCTGACAATGAAGTATTTTCCTTAAATGCCGCTGGAACTTATTATCTCCATGTTTATGGTTATAATGGAGCCCAAGCTAACTACTCTCTCAGTGCTACATCCGGAACTACGTTGGCTGGCGATCAGTACGAAGCAAATAATACAATGGCTTCGGCTTATGATTTCGGGACAATTACCTCCTCTGATGCCGCTGACCTAGGAAATTTGACTATCCATGCAGCAGGCGATGATGATTATTATAAATTTGCTATCAACAGTGCGGCTGACATATCGGTCACTGTAAATTTTGACCACGAGGAGGGTGATGTTGATATTGAGTTGCTTGACAGCGCTGGAAACTGGGTCGGTAGTTCTGCTACAACCTCTGACGAAGAAAAAATTGAAATAGAAGGGCTATCTTCAGGTGAATATTACTTGCGCGTCTATGGGTACGCTGATGCCGTTTCATCTTCTTATTCAATCGATGCAAGCATTACGATTGAGGAAAGCGCTCATTCGCAAGATGCCTACGAGACTAATGGAAGTTTTAATGCTGCTCACTCGTTGGGAAGTATTACGTCAGCCAGTACAGTTGTTTCAAACGCGAATATTCATAGCGCCTCAGATGAAGACTACTATAGTTTTACTTTAGGGGCAGACCAAAGTTTTGGTTTGGAAACAATCTTCAGCCATTCAAGCGGCGACCTTGATATTGAGCTACTCGATAGCAATGGTAACTGGATTGACGGATCCTCCTCTGCTAGCGATAATGAGTACCTCTCCTTAAGCGGCCTTTCTGCCGGGACATATACACTGCGGGCTTACGGTTACGCTGAAGCGACAATAAGTGGTTATTCAGTAAGGTTCGTTGAAGAGGTGGTAGAGGACTGGGAGCAAAGCTACGATAACTGGTGGGATTGGCAACAGGCTGATGAGGCATCTAATATTTCTGCTGATAGCTATGAAACTTCAGGCAACGATAGTTTTGCCGGCGCCTCGGATCTGGGTGATATTCCTAGTTCGCAGAATATCAATAATCTCACAATTGATAGTTCTGGTGACGATGATTGGTTTAAGTTCAGCTATGATGTGGCAACGCGTCTTGATGTAAGCATCAGTTTTGATGCTTCTGCTGCGGATTTAGATATTGAACTTTATGATTCAAACTATGATTGGATTGATGGGTCTTACGGTGTTGAAGGCAGTGAGGAGATCTCGCTAGTAGGGCTAACTAGCGGTGATTATTATTTAGAAATATACGAATACATCGGGGGAACAGTATCAGACTATGACCTGAGTTTTTCAGTTTCTTCTGCTGCAGCAGCGGCAGATTTAAATGATACCTATGAACCAAATAACACCTTTGCGGCGGCCATAGACCTAGGTTCGGCAACTGGTGAGGGCAGCATCGCTGATTTGACTCTTACTTCCGGGGACATTGATTGGTACAAATCCTATTTTCCCAACGATGGAACACCCGACCAGTATGTTAGTGCCATTTTCGATCATCAGGATGGCGACATTGACATCGAACTTTATGATGCTGCGGGTAACTTAATACGCTCCTCTACCAGTTGTTCAGATAATGAGACGATCTATCTCTCTGATATCGCTGGGGGATCCTATTATTACATGAAAGTCCTCCAATACGGAGGAGGCAGTTTCCAAGAATATTCATTGGACTATTCCTTCCCCGTAGTTGTCACAGCGGAGGCGATCAGTGCTGACGCGCTGGAAGGTAGCAGCGGAAATGATACCTATAGTGCTGCATCTAGTGTTGGACTCGCATCGCAGACGAACGATCTTACAATCGATAATATAAATGATAGCGATTGGTTTAGCTTCACAACGCGTAATCCATCCTCAAGCGACTCAGAAGTCTCGATCAGCTATGATGCAGCTCTTGGCACAATGAACCTATCGCTTTGGGCGGTGGACATTGGTGCAAGCGCGCCAACGATGATTACGTCCTTTCAAAGTGGCACGGGCCGCGAGGTAATAGATTTTGGTGATTATGTTGCTGGCACCTATTATCTTAAAGCTTTAGGACAGGATGGCGCTCTTATTCCAGATTACAGGCTGTCAATGAATGTGACTGAGGTTGAGGGGGCCGGGTCTCAATCCAATGTCATTGCTGCCGACCAATTCGATCGTGCAAGCAGCAATGATACTTCATCGACAGCCACAGAGCTGGGCACACTCTCAGCAACATTGAACGCCGCTGATCTCAACATTCAAAGTTCTACAGATAGGGACTTTCTCAAATTTGGAACGACCTATGCGGGAGAAAC
>CACPHA010000054.1 GCA_902633655.1 Paracoccaceae bacterium | reverse complement strand
GCCAATCTTCGTGCGGATAGGCTGTAAACTTGGAAGTTTTAGTGCTTCCCAATTCTCGGGCCCAGTAGACAATATCTTCAATACCTAAAAGAAAGAGCAGTGGGGTCGCTTTGATTAGGATCATCCAAAGATTGCTTAGGCCTGGTAGAGCATATACCCACATTTGTGGTACAATAATTTTCCAAAAGGTTTGCCTTCGGCTCATTCCATAGGCTTCTGCAGTTTCAGTTTGGTCTTTCGGAACGGCCCTCATAGCTCCGAATAGAACGTTTGCCGTAAATGCCCCAAATACGATCGAAAAAGTTAAAACTGCGACTGCGAAACTATATGTTTCATGTACCCACTGCGAAGAAGTGCTTAACGGTAGTTTCGCCTCGGTGCAAACTACAAAGTCATTACCTTGCCAAATTGCGTCTTGCCAATCTGGGCAAAAAATATTGTGCCGGATCCATTCAAACACTTGATCCAATGCAATGACGAAAAACATGAAGAATGCTATATCTGGAACGCCACGGACGATAGAAATGTAGGCCTTTCCAATAATATTCAGCACAAATAGTCTAGATCTTGCCGCAATTGCACCACCGAATCCAAAAAGTAACGAAACCGGTGCCGTGAGTGCCAACAAAAGCAGAACTACTAAAACAGATCTATAAAGTTCTGAATGTTTAATAGTGGTTAGGTAACACATCAGCCATTTAAGGCTGTTTAAGGACCCTGGTTCTGAGCAAAAGGAAAAAATAAGCGACCTCTTAATATCTCGGAAACGAAATGATTTTGGGCAGGTAAACTATTATTCTCCTGCCCAAATGATGAAATTAGAATGTTTCGCCAATTTCCCATTTTTTGATCAGAGCGTTCAAGGAGCCATCCGCTTTCATTGACTTAATGGCTGCGGAGAATTTTTCTTTCAGTTCTCCATCACTTTCACGAATCCCCATGCCGACACCACCGCCCAGCATAACATTCCCCCCTACAAACATGAGGTCGCTGTTTTCCGCTTCGATAGGAGCAAGGTATGTCCTATCTGCAAGTACTGCGTCTGCCTCGCCGTTACGGACAGCAGAAATTGTTTCTTCTGGGGTTGGGAATTCAACTAGAGTTGCACCGCTTGACGCAATATAACCTGATTGAATCGTATTGGATTGCGCGGCAATCACGCCACCGGCAAGGTCTACATCAGCCGAAAGTGCAAGATAAGCCGATGGATCAGGCTGTGTGTAATTAGTTGTGAAATCAATCACTTCATCGCGTTCGGCTGTGATTGACATACCGGCAATAATTGTATCATAGTTGCCCGAGACCAGATTGGGAATAATGGTATCCCAATCATTTGTAACCCACTCGCAGGTGAACCCGGCACGCTTACAAAGCTCATCACCCACTTCCCGTTCAAATCCATCGATCTCACCATTGTCGTTTATGAAATTATATGGAGGATAAAGTCCTTCCGTACCCATCCTTATTACATCCGCAAATCCTATACTTGTCGTAAAAGCAATTGCCGCCGTGGCCAAGATTAATTTTTTCATAACATTACTCCCGTTTTGTTTAATATTTTGGCTTCATTATGCAGCCAATGTGGATTTCAAGAATTGTTGAAGGCGTTCTGATTTAGGTGTTTCAAAAATATCATTTGGTGCGCCTTCTTCTTCAACCAGACCTTTGTGCAAAAATACAACATGATCTGATACATCCCACGCAAGACGCATGTCATGCGTGACAATCAGCATCGTTCTTCCCTCTGCTGCTAGGTCTTTAATGACTCGTATGACCTCCTGTTCTAACTCTGGATCAAGGGCAGACGTTGGCTCATCAAATAAAAGAGCCTCTGGTTCCATACACAGTGCACGAGCAATAGCGGCCCTTTGCTGCTGCCCTCCTGAAAGATGTGCAGGGTAGGCATCTGCTTTTTCACTAATGCCGACTTTTTCAAGATAGGTCATTGCGGAGTTTCTGGCGTCATCTTTGGGTCGTCCAAGAACTGTAACTGGTGCCTCCATAACATTCTGAAGAATCGTCATATGCGACCAGAGATTAAACTGCTGAAAAACCATGGAAAGATTAGTTCGTATTCGTAAAACCTGTACCTGATCTGCCGGTTTACGCCTTTGGCCTGCCCCATGCCATTTGACCGGCTCACCTTTGAAAAATACCTCGCCCTGCTGACTAGCCTCCAATAGGTTTGCGCATCTTAGTAAAGTTGATTTGCCTGACCCTGATGACCCAATAAGAGAGACAACTTGCCCTCGATCTGCAGTGATATTTACTCCTTTGAGTACTTCAAGTGCACCGTAAGATTTGTGTAAGTTGTTTATAGAAATAACAGGAGCGGTATCGGTCACGTTTGTATCAGATTCTTGTTTCAATAAAGATAATAGGTGTTATGAACTGAGATTTGCAATCCGCAATGCGTGAAAATTTATTTTAATTTTTATATTTTAAGTATCATTAAATCTAAATCGGTGAGGTCGAAGTTGAAAGTGTTTATACATAGCTTATTGGATTAATACTGCCTATCGCCGCCTGGAAATTTTTGGAATCGCCTCTATTCTTAGATTTTTTATACATTGGCGGAGCAGTAATTAATCGCTTGCCATCCTTTTTCTCGCAGAAGCACTCTCTACGTCAGATATGCCTAGGAGGTTTGCAACAAGCCGCAAAAGCGCATCTTCTTCAGCATCGCGCTCTCCATCAGCCAGTGCCACTTGCCAAAGAGCTTCAATGACGCTTACCCGCTCTTCAAAAGGTACGGCATCTTTTATGGCCCGCGTAAAGCGAACTGTGTCGGGGGCTTCTTTTTCAAGAGCTTCACCCTCGGTCCGTAAGACGACAGCTGCCTTTTGATCAAGTTGATAGCGCGTTGCCAGAACTCTGTCGATTTTCAATATTTCTGCGGCTTCATAGTTATTATCAGATTGAGCGACACGAACCAAAAGCGCGGCAATTGCTAACCGTGCATCCGCAGGTGCAAGACTTTTACTTTCAGGTTCCAAAAGGTTTTTGAGTAAATTTGCGAACATTCCGTTAATTATACTCCTTCGACGATTACAAGGTCCCCAGCGGAAATATCTTTCCTAATATCCAGCGCTTTTCTATATTCTGAGCTATTGTAACAGGCGAAAGCCGTTTCATAGTCTGAAAATTCGATTATGACTGTTCTGGATTTGCTAGAACCTTCTATAACTTCCTGCTGCCCACCTCTCACAACAAATTGAGCACCGTATTTACTAAACGCAACCGCATTGGCAGCTTTATAGTCTTCGTAAGCAATAGGGTCGCTGACATCGACATGGGCGACCCAGTATCCTTTTGCCATTAATTTTCTCCTAAACCTTAATTTTCTGGAAAGATAGCACGCCATAAAGGCTATGCAAGTTGGTCAATAGTTAGACAAGTCTTGAGATATTTTTTGCAGCGCGGACAAAATCTTTAAACAATGGATGCGGCTCAAACGGTTTTGATTTTAATTCAGGATGGAACTGAACTCCTATAAACCAGGGATGATTCTTCCACTCTACAATTTCTGGAAGACGCCCGTCCGGAGACATGCCTGAAAACTGAAGACCAGCTTTTTCAAGTTTTTCTTTGTATTTTATATCTACTTCGTACCGATGGCGGTGCCGTTCATCAATTGCACATGTCCCATAAACCTGTGATACTTTAGATCCCTTTACCAAACTAGCATGATAAGCACCAAGCCGCATTGTTCCTCCTTTGTCGTCTTCAACTCGGCGGGAGATTTTGTGATTGCCTTGAACCCATTCTTTTAGATGGTAGACAATAGGTTCAAAGCGTCTTTCACCAGCCTCATGATCAAATTCTTCCGAACCTGCGGCCTTCAAGCCAAGGATGTTCCGTGCAGCCTCAATAACGGCCATTTGCATGCCTAAACAAATTCCGAGATAGGGGATATTATGTTCTCGCGCAAAAGTTGCAGCTTTAATTTTTCCTTCGGTGCCGCGTTCGCCAAACCCTCCCGGTACTAAGATAGCATGAAACCCTTGAAGATGTGGTGCAACGTCTTCGCGTTCGAAGGTTTCCGCATCCACCCATTGGACATTAACGCGAACACGGTTTGCCATACCACCATGAGTGAGGGCCTCGGCAATAGATTTATAGGCGTCCTCAAATTGTATATATTTCCCTACGATAGCGACATTTACCTGTCCTTCCGGGTTATAAATACGATCTGCGACATCTTCCCAGCGACTTAAATCGGGTTTGGGTGCCGGGGATATATTGAAGGCATCTAGAACTGCTTGATCCAGCCCCTCGCGATGATACGCAAGAGGTGCTTCATAGATTGATTCTAAATCTTGCGCAGCAATCACGCTATCTGTTCGGACATTACAAAAAAGGGCCAGTTTTTCACGCTCTTTTTCCGGAATTGTTCCTTCTGAACGGCACACAAGAATATCAGGTGCCAGCCCAATAGATCTCAATTCTTTAACACTGTGTTGCGTTGGCTTTGTCTTTAATTCACCGCTTGCTTTAATAAAGGGCAATAGCGTTAGGTGCACAAATATGCATTGCCCTCTTGGCTTGTCTTGCGAAAACTGTCTAATGGCCTCAAAAAATGGCAGTCCCTCTATATCCCCAACCGTTCCGCCGATTTCACACAGCATGAAATCAACTTCATCCTCGCCGATAGCTATGAAATCTTTGATTTCATTCGTTACATGAGGAATTACTTGGATTGTTTTACCTAAATAATCGCCACGCCGCTCTTTTTCTAACACGGTAGAATAAATGCGGCCCGATGAAATCGAGTCTGTATGCCTTGCTGCAACGCCTGTGAAACGCTCATAGTGACCAAGATCGAGATCTGTTTCAGCCCCATCGTCTGTTACAAAGACCTCACCGTGCTCGAAAGGACTCATAGTACCGGGATCTACGTTGAGATAAGGGTCAAGTTTCCGAAGTCTAACGGAATATCCACGCGCTTGGAGCAAGGCGCCTATTGCGGCTGATGCCAAGCCTTTCCCAAGTGATGAAACAACTCCACCTGTAATAAATATGAATTTAGCCAAGTTGTGCAGCACTCCCATGAAGTGGACTAAAAACGCCCTTATTGAATAAAATCATGGATTATATTTCCACAACTTCACGGGGGTTAATGAATAAAGGATTCGCAGCATGTTTGCAACACAAACCCAAGATGGTGTTATGATGTTATAGATACTAACAATTGATAGTAGGCTAATCGGCGCTTGGCACCAAAGGTGTTTCGTCAGCATTTGATGGTGGCAAAAGGGATTCTGTATCCACGATTGGTCGCTCAGGACTCTCTTCGGTTCCTTCAACAATACCAAGACGATCCACAACAGAAGTACCGGCTGCATTACGCGCGGCCAAAATCGTTAAACCCATAGATGTTATAATGAAGGCTATTGCCAATATCCATGTGACCTTGGATAAAGCTGAAGCTGCGCTTCGCCCAGACATTATTCCATCGCCGCCGCCGCCGCCAAGCCCAAGGCCACCGCCCTCGGAACGCTGAAGTAAAACAACTCCGATAAGAGCAAGTGCAAGCAAAAGATGGATTGTAAGAATAACGTTTTCCATTTGACCTCGTGGTGAATTTGATAAACTGATAAATAAGAGAGTTTAAAGGAAGGGGCAAGAGGCAAAGCTCGTTGTTGTCTTAAACCTGGAAGGAGTTACGTTCGGTGCCGCACGATGATTTAAATCAAGCTCATGCCCACAGTGTCTTACCGTCTGATGCCGAACTGAGGGTGAATGCGCTTGAAACACTTCTTATCCGAAAAGGTTTGATAGATTCAGAAGCATTGGATGCGATAATTGATATTTACGAAAACAAAATTGGTCCAAAGAATGGTGCTCGTGTTGTTGCCAAAGCATGGTCTGATCCGGTATTTAAGGCCAGATTACTCGAAGATGCTACTGCAACAGTTGCGGAGCTCGGCTTTTATGGTCGCCAAGGGGAGCACATTGTTTCACTAGAAAATACCGATTCGATACATAATTTAGTCGTTTGCACTCTCTGCAGCTGCTACCCGTGGCCACTATTGGGAATTCCACCGGGGTGGTATAAGTCAGACGCTTATCGTGCCCGCGCTGTGCGCGAACCGCGAAAAGTTCTGGCCGAATTTGGTGTGGTCCTTGAGAATGGAGAAGATGTTCGCGTTTGGGATTCTACCGCGGAAATAAGATATTTAGTTATCCCGAAACGTCCACCGGGAACTGAAGGCTGGTCAGAGGATGCACTAACCGAAATAGTGACCCGAGACAGTATGATAGGAACAGCAATCTTGCCGGTGTCAGAATGAGTAGAGTCCACGATATGGGGGGAAGATTTGGAGATGGGCCAGTAGACTCGGATTTTGGAAGAGAACACGTATTTGAGGAAGAGTGGCATGGGCGTGCGTTTGCCGTGACTATCGCATCGGGGTTTCTAGGGCAATGGAACTTGGATGAGAGTCGCCATATGCGCGAATGCCTAAGTCCGAAGGATTACGGAAGATTTTCTTATTATGAAAAATGGCTATCTGGCCTGGCGGATATTTTGGTCGCAAAAGAGGTCGTTACAAATAAGGAGTTAGAGACACTGTCCCCTGACATTGCATCGGAGGATCTTATTGCTCGTGTTTTGAAGGCAAAGGACGTTTTTTCCAGCCTAGCAAAGGGTGGTCCAACGAATCGTGAGGAGGGATACAAGGCGCTGTTTAAAGTTGGTGATATTGTCACTACGTGCCGTGCCGAAAACAAATATGTGGCCGGTGGTCACACCCGGCTTCCAAATTACGCTTCTGGCAAGTCAGGCAAAATTATCTCCTGTAATGGCAATCATGTGTTTCCAGATAGCAATGCGCATAGAGCGGGCGAATTGCCTCAGCCACTTTATACTGTGGCGTTTTTGGCTGAAGTTCTCTGGGAGCACCCCGAAAACCCAGACGATCTGGTAATGCTGGATCTTTGGCAAAGTTATCTTCAGCCTCTATGATAAAAAGGTGCGCAGGTCCGGTTTTTGAGGAGGTTTGGCACGCACAGCTTTTTGCCGTGACTGTGCACCTGAATGAAGGTGGGCATTTTAAGTGGCAGGATTGGGTCGCTAATTTTGGTGAAATGCTTCAAGCCCGTGGCTTGAACCATTCGCAAAATGGTGGCCATGACTATTTCGTGGCCTGGTTAGACGCATTAGAAAACTTTTTGTCTCAAAAGGGGATCGCACAGCTAAATGATTTAAGGGACCTGCGTATTGCTTGGCAAGACGCTTATTTATCCACACCGCACGGTGATCCGATCATTGTGGAATAAAAAACTTAATGTTTGTCAATTTCAAACTTTCCTCTAATAAAACTGTCAGCTATATCCACGCGGGTTTGAGGGAAGTGAAAGAGTCAATATGGCAAATGTAGTCGTGGTAGGTGCCCAATGGGGTGATGAAGGAAAAGGTAAGCTGGTTGATTGGTTGAGTGAGCGTGCAGATGTTATTGTTAGGTTTCAAGGAGGACACAACGCGGGCCATACTCTGGTTATCGATAAAAAAGTCTACAAACTATCGTTATTGCCTTCCGGCATTGTGCGCGGCGGTAAGCTCTCTATTATCGGTAACGGCGTTGTATTGGATCCTTGGCACCTTGCTGAAGAAATAGCCAAACTTCGTGGGCAGGGCGTTGAGATTACGACCGACAATCTATTAATAGCCGAAAACACTCCATTAATTTTGCCCGTTCACGTGGAGTTAGACCAAAACCGCGAAAAGCAAAAGAGCACAATAAAAATCGGCACAACTGGTCGCGGTATTGGCCCGGCTTATGAAGATAAAGTTGGGCGCCGTACAATACGGGTAGCAGACCTTGCTGATGTTAAAACTCTTGAGCCTAGGGTCGATAGACTTTTGAACCATCATAATACGGTTCGAAAAGGTCTTGGCCTATGTGATGTGGATCGCTCTGTTTTAATGGAAAAGCTTATGGCGGTTGCACCTTCGGTATTACAATTTGCGGCACCAGTCTGGAAAATACTTTCTGAAAAACGAAAGTCTGGTAAGCGGATTTTGTTTGAAGGAGCCCAAGGGAGTCTTTTGGACATTGATTTTGGTACATATCCATTTGTCACATCATCCAATGTGATTGCGGGGCAGGCGGCAACCGGCTCTGGAATGGGACCAGGCGCAATCGATTTTGTGCTTGCGATAGTCAAGGCTTACACCACGCGCGTCGGTGAAGGACCATTTCCAACAGAACTAAACGATGCAGATGGCCAACGCCTCGGCGAGCGTGGCCATGAGTTTGGAGTTGTCACGGGGCGCAAGCGCCGATGCGGATGGTTTGACGCGGCTCTCGTGAGGCAAACTTGCGCGACCTCTGGTGTCAACGGGATCGCGTTGACAAAGCTCGATGTTTTAGACGGGTTTGAAAAACTCAAAATATGTGTTGGATATAAATTAGGATCGGAACACTTGGATTATTTGCCTTTTGCAGCGGATAAGCAGACCAGGTGCGTACCTATTTACGAGGAAATGGAAGGTTGGACAGACAGTACAAAAAGTGCACGCAGTTGGGCGGCTCTCCCAGCTAATGCCATAAAATATGTGCGCCGCATTGAAGAGTTGATCGAGTGCCCTGTAACACTAGTTTCTACTTCACCGGAGAGAGAAGATACTATCCTTGTAAAAGACCCTTTTACAGATTGAAAAAAGTTAAATTGGAGGTACTAAAATGGCACTGAGCTATAAAGTACGCAGAAGATGTTCTTTATTGATCCTATTGGTAGGTCTTCCCTCATATGTCGTGGCTTGTATCGGCATAATTTCATCATTTGAACGCCCATCCATTTTGGTTGAACTTTTAGTTTATGTTGCCCTTGGAGTGCTTTGGGCTTTACCGTTCAAATTTGTGTTTCGCGGTATTGGTCAAGCGGATCCAGACAAAGAGCAGTAATGACTAAAATTACCCAGCTTTATAAATTTCCTATCGATCATAGGCCCGCTTAGAGAAATGAACGAGTTCTGAGTTCGACCAGCTTGATTTTCCTATGTAACAATTGACCGAATGTTTGAAGGTTTTTTCTTAAACAATGTTGAGGCGCAAAATTACTGTCTGATGTACTCATACAAATATATCAGACTATACCATCATTTATTAGCTTGCTTAAACTTTATATGGAAGTCTGGATATGATCTTATGAACTTCAGTGAATTATATTCTGCAATTGGAAAGAAAAATGCTGAAACTTTTATATACTTTAAAAAATATACAAAATGCTTTCCTTTTTTGAACGGTATTCACAATGATTGATCCGATTATAACCAAAAATGAGCCAATAACACTTGTTGGTGGCGCAAACCTTAAACCGGCATTGTTACATTTAGCGCTTGAATTTGCCTCTCACGCCGTTGGCGCTGACAGTGGCGCGGATGCCTTGTGCAAATTGGGTAAGGATCCGCTTGCGGTAATTGGCGATATGGACTCTATTGATTTGTCCGTTACTGCTCAAATACCTAAGCAACGCATTCATCGCATCCATGACCAGGATAGCACTGATTTTGAAAAATGCCTTATGCGTCTTGAGGCTCCAGTACTGATATGTGTAGGGTTTTTAGGAGGGCAGGTCCACCATCAAATGGCAGCTCAAACCGCTTTGGTAAGAAATGCGCATAAACGCTGTATTTTACTTGGGGAAGAGGATATCGTCTTTGTTATCCCTCCTAAACTGTCGCTTGATTTAGAAGCTGGGGTTCGCGTTTCGCTCTATCCGATGGCAAAGTGCCGCATCCACTCCCACGGCCTCCACTGGCCAACCACGGCCATTGATTTTTCGCCAGATGGAAAAGTTGGCACATCAAACAAATCTACGGGACCGATACGCCTCATGCCCGATTGTCCTAAAATGCTAGCTATATTGCCTCTAGAGTGCCTGACTATAGTATTGGAGGCTTTGATGAAGGAGCCCCAGTGGTCTGTGGGTCAAGTTCTTGACTCAAATCGCATCAACAGTTTGGCACGCTGACCGCCAAACCGTCAAGCGATGTTTCTTTATATTTATGGCTCATATCCTGTCCGGTTTGTCGTAATGTTTCGATGCAAGCGCCAAGGGGAATTATATGGTTCCTGCCCCCTCTGAGAGCCACACTTGCTGCGGCTGTCAGAAGGAATTCCTCTATCTTTGGAGATGAGGCTCCCGGCACATGGTCAAGAAAGTAACGAAGCACAGCTGGAACGACCCCCGCGGCGCCATTGGTTGGCGCTGTGACAACTTTGCCTTCGGCAGCATTTTCTTCACTTACTGCCATGGCATAAACGCTCATCCAATCACTGATTACATGCGAGAGAGCTAATTTTTTTCCCCGCTCAGCAATTAGCGCATCAAAAAAAATAGCTTTAGCCCTTCGCTTTACATTAAATCCCCCTGGTAGAATTCCGTCTCTAGTCAAGCCACGATCAATACAGTCGGACATTACTTGCCAAATCTACGTGATGCCTCTTGTAAATTCTTCATGACCAATTTGCGAGACCTCGTTTTCCCGTTTCAATTGCGCAATGCTCTTTCTAGAATTTTTCGCCATAAGGAGCATTTCATGAGCCGTTTTAAAAGGATAGGGGACCGGCCCTTTAGCATTTTCTTTGGGATTGCGTGATATTTCTTCTTCTTTTAGTATAAATTTTAGTATAAAGCCGCCACGGATTGAATAGTAGGTTTCTTTTAAAACGACATCGCCTTGCCGATCAGTGGCCATTAAAACCATTCCATTTGCGTGACTTGGTAGGTTGGGGCCAAAGTCAAATTGTCAATCGAGTTTGGGATCAAAGTTTAGTGGTGAAAGATCTGTAGCAGTGATAATATGTGTTGCGTGTATAACTGCGAGCGCTGTCTCTGCTTCGTCAGGATCATAGTTTTCTGGATCAAAACCGGCGAGTCCTAGGATTGTTACTCTATGAGAGCCATACCCTGCACCGGTGAACGCCAAAGATACGTGGAACCGTACTTTCAAGCCATCAAAGAAATATGGCGAGGCCTGCATCACTTCCAGTAATCGAGCCGCTGTCACTACAGGTCCCATTGTATGAGAAGACAATGGCCCAATTCCAATTTTAAATATTTCGAAAACGGACAAAACATTAAAAAGGTACGCCTTCCGCCGGATAAGGTAAAGTTGAATTTTAATATAACGCTACTCCAAGGCCCTCGCATAGAGCGGCCTCTAGTGCGCTTTGCCGCAGCTCAAGTGTTTGGCAAAGCTTTAACAACGTTGGCCAAGAATTAAGATCAAACCAACTTGTTTCGTCAAGTGGATAAACTGCCATCCATCGTAAGCAGACAGCCAAATAGTAATGGACAATGTTAAGATTGTTTGTTCTACGCAACGATGCTTTACACCCCAGGGCGCGATTGATCAAGTAAAGATGCGATACGAGCGTCCGCTTCTGTTTTCCAACGACTTCTCTTTGCAACTTTGTTTCCCCGGTCGTGTAGTGATGTGGATAAAAAAGAATTCTAAGTGCAGGATGAAGAGTATTTGAAATCCAGAGTAGCCACTTGAGAAATTTTGCTCTGATGATATCAATAAAAGCTATGACCAGCGCTCTATGCTCATAAGATAGCCACAGTAAAATGGCTCCGGTTTCAGAAATAAATACGGCATCCGTATGCAAGACTGGAATTAACTTATTAGGATTAAGCCTAAGGCAGTTTTCACTTTTCTGTTGGTTGATTGTGCGGTCAACCAACTTCGTTTCAAAAGGCAACCCAAGTTCCAAAAGGGCGATGCTAATAATCAAGGATGCATTGTCCGGGGCATAATAAAGAGTGGAACACATAGTAAATATTTTATAGTGTCTAAATATTTTTGATTTTTGAAAAACGATGGGTCGAGCTGCAAACGTGCCATTGAATCCAAGAGAAAGCTCTAAAATCCTAAAGATTTTACGGTTTTCTGTATCTGCCCCCTCGCACATTCTGTTGTTCTTGCCTATAACTCCAAAAATTGTAGGAGAACGATAAATGTCCCAGGCGCTTTCAGGGGCCGAAAGAGGGAAATCTAGCGCTGCAAAAACTGCGGCAGCTACTGTTGAAAGTGGTATGAAGGTTGGATTAGGGACGGGTAGTACGGCTACATGGCTGGTAAAACACCTAGCTGTAATGGTGCGTGAAAAGGGGTTAAGGATCGAGGCTGCGGCTACGTCAGTCCAAACCGCTAACTTGGCAGCAAAACTTGGTATTAAGGTTAAGCCTTTGGATGAAATTGGTTGTCTTGATTTGACGATCGATGGAGCTGATGAGTTTGATAATCAGCTCAACCTTATCAAGGGCGGTGGTGGCGCGCTGTTACGTGAAAAAATTGTCGCCCGTGCTAGTGATCAAATGATTGTAATAGCCGATGCGTCTAAGGATGTTGAAAAACTTGGTAAATTTCCTGTGCCGGTTGAAGTCATTCCGTATGGGCTGGCCTCGTCACGTTCCCTAATTGAGCAAACTTTGCGGGATATAGGCTATCCCAATGCTGGAATATTCGTTCGTGAAAAAAATGGAGATTGGTTCGTCACTGATGAGGGAAATCACATACTTGACTTACACCTTGATAGAATTTCAGACCCGTTAGAGCTATCTCAAATGCTGAATGGGATACCTGGTGTTGTAGAAAATGGGCTTTTTATAGATATGTGTTGCTCGGTTATGATTGGCTTTGCGGATGGGACCTCAGAAACCCGAAGTCTACAAAACGCTTAAACTACAACGTTCGGGAGGGAATATGTCACTAAACTGTTTGCAGACATTGGAGACCGAGTATGTCTTTTGACTTTGATCTTTTCGTAATCGGTGGCGGTTCAGGAGGGGTGCGAGCAGCACGGATAGCAGCTTGTGAAAAGGGTGTAAGAGTAGGATTGGCAGAAGAAGACCGTTACGGTGGAACTTGCGTTATCAGAGGCTGCGTTCCCAAAAAGCTTATGGTATTTGCAAGTGAAGTATCTCACGCACTACCTGAAGCTCGTGGTTATGGTTGGGAAATTGATCAGGTGCGTTTTAACTGGAAGTTATTCCATGGTAAACTTAATGAAGAGTTAAATCGTTTGGAAAGAGTTTATCGAAACCTTTTAAAAAAAGCGGGGGTAATCACATTTGATCAACGTGCAAAGGTTGTTGATCCGCATACTATTGAACTTGCAAATGGAGAAAAAAAAACTGCGCAGTATATATTGATAGCGGTTGGCGGTGAGCCTGAATTCCCGGATGTAAAGGGTATTGAGTTTGCTCTGAGTTCGAATGATATGTTCCAATTTAATGTTTTGCCTAAGTCCATTCTTATCGTAGGTGGAGGCTATATAGCCTGCGAATTTTCTGGAATTATGAATGGTCTTGGAGTGCAAACCACCCAATATTATAGGGGAGAAAAAATCCTTCGCGGCTTCGATGATGAAGCGCGTGGGATCGTTACTGATGAAATGCGCAAACGTGGAGTTGACCTTAAGTGCGGTGTCAACGTTTGTGAAATCGAAAAAACAAGTTCAGGTTTACGCATCATCAACACTCAAAACGAGCAAGCCAAATTTGATGCTGTAATGTTCGCAACAGGGCGTAAGCCCAAAACCATGGGTCTTTTTTCGGAAGATTTGTCCGTAGAACTTGGTAAAAAGGGTGAGATCACTGTCGATGCCTATTCACAAACTCGCGTTCCATCCATTTTCGCAGTAGGAGATGTGACTAATAGGATTAATTTAACCCCAGTTGCAATTCATGAAGCAATGGCCTTTATAAACACAGTTTTTCGTGGCAATCCGACCCCGGTTGATCATGATTTGATCCCTACTGCAATCTTTACGCAGCCTGAAATGGGGACGGTGGGCCTTTCAGAAGAAAATGCGGCTGCTCAAGGACCAATCGAGGTCTATGTTGCCAATTTCCGTGCCATGCGCCAGTCTTTCGCTGGAGTAGATGACAAATCACTTTTAAAACTGGTAATTTGTGCCAAAAGTCGCAAAGTGCGTGGTTGTCAAATTATCGCACCTCAGGCAGGAGAACTCATTCAACTTTTGGGAATTGCCATAAAAATGGGAGCAACTAAAGAGGATCTTGATCGAACTATGGCCGTCCATCCGACAATCGCGGAAGAGCTGGTTACCATGAATGTACCTACGCGTAAGACTTGACTTATTAAATAAGGTACCCAATTCACCTATATCGAAGGGTTTAATGTATGACCGACGAAGGGATAAAAAAATTTATGACTGGGAATAATGGCGGTCCTTGGGGCGGCGGTAGTGGGGGTGGCGGTGACGATGACCGTGGCGCGGTTAATAATGGTTCAAGACGACCGGGTAAGTCTGGCGGTGGTCAGGTCCCGCCAGAAATAGATGATATGCTGAAAAAAGGCCGGGAACAGTTACAAGTGCTCATGGGCGGTCGCGGTGGATCGGGCCAAAGCGGTGGTGGCGATCAGGGAGAAGGTCCTCGATTAGGGCGTGGAGCAGTTTTTGCTATTGGCTTTTTGGCAATTATTTATTGGGTATTTGCTAGTTTTTATCAGGTTCAAAACTTTGAGAAGTCGGTAGAGCTTTTTCTGGGTGAGTATTATCAAACAGGAGACGAGGGCTTAAATTTTGCACCATGGCCTCTTGTTACCTATGAAATAATACCGGTGGATCGCGAACAGACAGAGGATATAGGTGTTGGTCGTATGAGCGGCGATGAAGGGTTAATGCTTACAATGGATGAAAATATTGTCGACATCGATTTTCAGGTCGTTTGGAATGTGTCGGACCCTGCAAAATTTCTTTTCAATTTGCGGGAACCACGTAACACAATTCGTGCCGTATCGGAGTCAGCGATGCGGGAAATTATTGCACAATCTGATCTAGCCCCGGTTCTGAATAGAGATCGTGGCGTTATCGCGGGTCGTTTAGGTGACCTTATCCAATCTACTTTGGACAGCTATGGTAGTGGAGTGAACGTGGTCCGCATTAACTTTGAAAAGGCTGATCCGCCTGATGAAGTTATTGATGCGTTCCGTGCAGTTCAGGCTGCAGAACAGCAAAGGGATAGATTGGTGAAAGAGTCTGATGCATATGCAAATAGAGTACTTGCTCAGGCGCGTGGTGAATCTGCGCAAATGATGGAGGAAGCGGAAGGTTATCGCGCCAGAGTTGTCAACGAGGCGACAGGTGAGGCTAGCCGCTTCTCGGCCGTTTTGGAAGAGTACGTTAAGGCACCTGAAGTTACCCGAAAGAGGCTTTACATCGAAACTATGGAAGAAGTTTTGGGGTCTTTGGACAAAGTTATTATAGATGAAGGCGTTGGAGGAACAGGAGTTATTCCATATCTGCCACTTAATCAATTGACTAAGGAGGCGAAATGATGCGCTTAATTAATGTTATCGTTGGAGCTATTCTTTTATTGGTGGTTGTTGCATATTCGTCAGTCTATATAGTTGATGAGCGTGAAAAAGTACTAGTTTTGCAATTTGGTCGTGTCGTTGCAACAAAGGAAGACCCAGGACTTGCTTTTAAGGTACCGTTTATCCAGACTGTGGTTCAATATGATGACCGTATTTTAAGCCGTGATATCGATCCTCTAGAGGTCACCCCATTGGATGATCGGCGGCTAGTGGTGGATGCTTTTGCAAGATATCGGATAACTGACGTAAATAAGTTCCGAGAGGTAACCGGTGCGTCAGGTGACACTTCTATAAATGTTGCAGGAGATAGACTGGATCGGATTCTAAGTTCCCAAACGCGTGAAATTCTCGGTTCGGTAGCTTCTAACGACATATTAAGTTCAGATCGAGCGGCTCTAATGCTACGCATTCGCTCTGGAGCAATTTCCGAGGCCCGTAATATGGGAATTGAAATAATCGATGTGCGCTTGAAACGTACAGATCTCCCACGCCAAAACTTGGATGCAACATTCGCTAGGATGCGGGCAGAACGAGAACGCGAAGCGGCAGATGAAATCGCTCGTGGGAACGAAGAGGCACAAAAAGTTCGTGCGTCCGCCGATCGTACGCAAGTTGAGATAGTGTCAGAAGCTAAGCGAGAATCGGAGATTATTAGAGGTCTCGCTGATGCTAAAAGGAACTCTAT
>CACPHA010000053.1 GCA_902633655.1 Paracoccaceae bacterium | reverse complement strand
GCTATTCTAAGTTACAGACGGCAGGAGGTTGACGGTGTTTGATACGAAAATTGCGATCATGGTTAGAGATGATTTGGCCACATGGCAAAAGCTTAACGTGACTGCTTTTCTGATAAGCGGCATCACAGCAGCGAATTTTGATTTGATCGGTGAAGAGTACGTCGACAAAGATGGTAACCGCCACTTACCGATGTCAAGGCAGCCTGTGATTGTATTAACTGGAGCAGCTAATGTCTTGCGAAATGCGAGAAATAGAGCCAACGAAAGGGGTATTCCCACAGTAGCGTATATCGAAGAGATGTTTTCTACAGGGCATGATGAGGCGAATAGAGCTGTGTTCTCAGAACATATGCCTAATGAGGACAATACGGTTGGAATTGCGCTACGGGCAGATAAGAAAACTGTAGATAAAATAACAAAGGGTGCAAAAATGCATTGTTGAGAAGGCTTTAGGTTATTTTAACAACATCCCAACACGTACAAGCTTGAAGCACGCATCTTTCAAAAGTAATATTGATTAAGAAAAGAACATTAGGCCTAGAAAGAAGCTGTATAAAATTAATTTTCGAAAATTTATGTACATATCCTTCGTTTTGATAATTTATAATTAAATCAATTAGAAATTTTTAAATCTAAGCCTAGCTGACTATCAGAGCTTATGTTGTATGTAAAATTAATGAAAAATTCAGTTCAAATAGAGTAGTAAAATTGAGACTGCCGTATCTTTCCATAGATCATCTAAAAGAGTCATCGGGGACGCCACCTGAAAGCCTTCTAAAGTTTTGTTACTGGTGCTTGAGCGGCAGCCATTTTGTAATAGGCTTGGCTGCAGTGGCAAGTATATTGTCTGGGATTGCAGAAACACTTACAGCAGCGTTGATGGGGTATATCTTGGATTTATTACTCGATACTAACCCTAGCGTTTTGTTGTCAGAAAAGCTTTTTGTGCTAATTATTTCCGTTGTCTTTTTGCTAGGAGCAAGGCCGTTATTTTTTGCAGTTTCAGCTTACATCCAGTCTGTAATACTTACGCCAGGTATTAGAACCCTAATAGCCACCCGTATTCATCGATGGACGTTAGGTCATTCAAAAACCTTTTTTGAAAATGATTTTGCCGGGCGTGTGGCACAAAAAGAGGTTCAAGCAGCTAGTGCGTTAACAGATGTAGTGGTTGAAAGTATACACACGGTTTTGTTCGCTCTTACTTCAGTGATAGCTGCCGTAGTTATAATAAGCATAATAGATTGGCGGATCGGATCAGTTGTACTTTTGTGGTTTGTTGGCTTTGTATTTGTAATGCGTTTTTTCATGCCGCGCATTAAAGCAAAAGCAGCTACCACAGCAAACGCGCAAGCCGTTGCCACGGGTCAAATTGTAGACACTATAAGCAATATCAATGTGGTCAAAATATTTGCGAACTCAAAACACGAGGACTCAGCTGCCTTGGAAGCTTTTGGAAAGCTTCGTAAAAAACTCACTATCTATGGCAGTGAACTCGTTTGGTTTCGAACTTTTATGATGATATATGCCAGCATAGTTTTTGCTGCCGTTTTCGCCTTTGCCATCGCTCTTTGGTTTCAAGGGAAAATATCTCCTGGTGAAATTGTTGCTGCTGGTTCAGTATCAATGCGTCTAACAATGATGGCAGGCTGGGTTGGTTTTTCGCTAATGACCATTTACACTAAGCTTGGTGAAGTTGAAGACGCCATGCATACTTTGGCAGTTCCTCAAACTATGCTTGATAGAAAAAATGCAGGCACTCTGATAATACCACATGGTAAAATTCAATTTAAAAATGTCTCATTCTCCTACGGGCAAAAGATCGCCGGTGTAAATGAAATTTCGCTTACTTTAGAGCCTGGAGAAAAGATCGGCCTTGTTGGAGCTTCTGGGGCGGGGAAATCTACACTAGTTAATTTACTATTGAGGTTGCACGATCCAGAATCCGGTGGGATTTTTATTGATGGGCAAAACATTTTGCATGTAACCCAAGACAGCCTTCGGCGGCAGATCGGCATGGTGTCACAGGAAACTTCAATGTTTAATAGGTCCGCAAAGGAAAACATACTTTATGGAAAACCTGATGCATCATTTGAAGAAGTCAGTTCAGCGTCCATAAAGGCAGGTGCTCACGAGTTTATTAAAGACCTCATAGACAACAATGGCCGTAAAGGATACGAGGCGTTTTTAGGAGAACGTGGAGTTAAACTTTCAGGCGGCCAACGCCAACGTATTGCTCTTGCGCGGGCGATCATAAAAAATGCTCCAGTTTTAGTACTTGATGAGGCAACAAGCGCATTAGATAGCGAAGTAGAAGCGACAATACAAAAAGCTTTTGAGCAAGTGATGGATGGTAAAACTGTGCTCGCTATTGCCCATCGATTATCGACCCTTTCAAACATGGATAGGATAATTGTATTGGACCATGGAAAAATTGTAGAACAGGGATCACATCCTAATTTATTGAAACAAAATGGTATTTATTCAAATTTCTGGAAAAGGCAATCTGGAGGTTTCATTAATTTCAAAGATGCAGCCGAATAATTTGAGCTTATTTGTTCAAAAATAATGCAGAATTTAAATGTGTGGGACCTTAATAGGGCACTGCATCCAGTTACATAACACTGCGAAAGGTCCCAAAGCCACAGTAAAAGATCGCAGCTACTCAAACAGAGCCGCAAGCCTTTTGTGAATATTTGCTGCTATCTTTTCTCCACACCTATCCACTTCAAGCACTTCCTGTGGCGTAAAAAGGTCTTACATTGAGCTTCGTCCACACCTAGCCATTAGTTATTTATTTGAGTTACTAATCTTGCTAAGCTGCTGTTCGAACATGGAGGCACGCAATGAGCACGGCCGATCTGGTATCTCGATATCTCGTACTGACAAAAGAGGTCATGCCACATTTTGCACGAACATCACATAAGCATTGGCCAGTGAGTAATGATCACTGCTTTCAACGCATTATACTCGACGCCGTTTGCGGTGGCGTCTGGTACGATTATCTGCCTCGACCCGCATATAAAAACCTGACCCACGATCAAGCAGCGAATGCGGTCAAATTGTGTAATGATATAATTTCAGGCGACGCTGATTTGATCGTTTTGAATAAGCAGTCACTGCAATGGCGCGGAAAAACTGGTGCAACACCGTTGCCACCGAAGGATTAATCCCATTCGTCACACCATTATAGATGTGGAGCCGAGATAGGTGGGGATCAAAAACTAGCAGCGGTTAGGTTGCTACAACCGTAGCAAACCAAGTGACTCAAATAAATAACTTAGTGAGTGAACGTTAGGTAATGTGAGTTGGGGGTTGGTTTCTGATTATGGAAGGTGTGGAACATGTGGAAGGTTTATAGAGAATATAGAAGGGTAGTTGTATTTAGACCCCCACTATTCTTACGCCGCGTTTTTCTTGATTGATTTAAGATTTTTAGAAAGTCTCCACTCACTCCGCACTAGGTAATACTGGAGCAAATTGCTAGCTTTATGGAGAACGGCTATGTCAGTGTTTGCGTTCATTTTTTCACTTTTAGTATTTGTATTGATATGTCGTCTAGTCGCCTTTTGGCCAACGTCACATCCAGTTGTGAGAAGAAAAAAGCGGAATATTAGTAGAAGAGGAAACTCACACTGAAGGTACCTTGAGTTACTTTTTTTCCCAAAAAAGACTGGAGCATTTACGATGCTAGTAACGAAAGAAGCGGTCACGATGGCGCTTGCGCTGCAAAATAAAGGAAACGTTGCCAATTTCTTATCTATTGAATTTTTAGATCAAAGAGACGATTGCTTTTTATTTGATTGTTTTTTTCCAGAAGAGGCGAGAAATCCTTTATTGTTTGTTCAAGGGGGATTTATAGCCTCAGCTCTTGACGATGCTACTGCAGTGACTGTGTCAATGCACACTAGTGGCACAAAGCTTCCTAACTCCACTGATATTCACGTGACATTTCATAGACCTTTATCGTTAGGAAAAGCTCGTATGAAAACTAAAATAATTAAGCTTGGAAAGAGAATAGTTTCTGCGGAAGGAAAGATTTACACGCAAAGTAACAAATTAGCGGCTTCTATGTTGCACACGGCAATGCTGTTTGACCAAAATTAACAAACATTAATTTGAAATTAAAATGCTTACCTGAGAACCACACAAGAAATGCTCAAATTCGATTATGACTGCTAAAAATATTTTTGTTCTGTGGTATTTTTAGGAAAACAAGCGGAGGAAGGTAAATGAATGTCATTGAGATTTTGGAGGCATGGAATGCCAGCATTCGACAAAAATCTGAGTATCCTCTGGCGCACTTTTTCTATGATGATTGTAAAATTGAATATTTTGGAAGGGTGCAAATACAGAGTAAAGACGAGCATCTTAAATGGTGCAGAGAAATACCAAGGCGAAATGCATAGGGAATTTCAGGGTTATCTACGATGATAATCGGCTTTGCTGTGGGAGCCAAACTGTGATCTATGTTTCAGGGAGTTCTGGTTTGATAATGTTTTTTGGATAATATTCAGAGGTTGGTGTGACTAACTGGACAAGTCTTGTTTCCAGAGACTAGGGATAAAGTATGCGCAGCACACCGATAGCATTCTGATAGCACAGTATCTGGCCTTGTCTTTTTTTGTCGGTGCTTAATTCGTGCTTGGGAATAAGGCTGGAAAGTCATGATTGTTCGTATGGTTGGATCGTTGGGTGGTTGTGTGAGGTTTGACAAACTGAACCCTACTCTACGACCTCATCCAATTGCCTCTTAGCAGCCGTCAAGAAGGGGGATCAGCGCTCTAGCGACTTTTACAATGTACTCAAATTGGTGTTTTGTATGAAATCCAGGTATTGGCAATTTTTTTGAAATTATTTTTGAAGTCGGAATAGGTGGTTGTATACCATTATTGTCTAATTCGGTTTTTACGTTTGTAATTAAGTCAAGTTTCAACATGAAAAAGTCAGAGGCATTGCACCAAACTCACACCAATATACGAGCTACATTTCCTTATATGCTATCTACTTTTACAAGCGGTTTTGGATCATCGTGAACTCGAGCATCCACCGAAAGAATTACTAATAAGCGCTTCCACAAATGAAATATCAGTCCCGTAATTTACGCCAAAAAGTAGGTCCAGCTTTCTTTTATCGTACATGGAATAGTTGGCTATTGTTGCACCCCAAATTTGGCCATTCTGAACAATAAGCTGCAGATTATCCAGGTACGCTAATTCAGTGTTAAACACAGATATTTCTTTTACAGTTCCTACTGTGCCCACGACTTCAATAAAGTCTCCCTGCTTAAAGGGCCTGCGAACTATAAGTATAATTCCAACGGCGAGGTTCGAAGCGTACCCTGCAGTGCCAGCCCAATACCTAAGACTGCTGCACCCAGCAGCGCAATAATAGATGTAGTTTCGAAGCCAAATTGCAGCAAAATAAAAATAACGCCAAATACTTGAATTACTATTGAGATAATATTTGAATGAAAGATGAATAAAGTATCATCCAAATTTTTACATTTAAGGCCAATTCGCTTACTACATACCTTCGCTATCTTGGACAGCGCTACCGTCAGAATAAGAACAATTTCAGCGATAAAAACATTTAGGCTTAAATTTCAAATCAAGCTAATTTACGACTATTTACTGCTTTGGTTCTAGCCCATGTTCTTAGACGCCAGGACATTGCAAACCCCACTCATCATAACATCGGCAAATCACAACCTGATCATACAGATAATTGGGTCGCTTGGCGGTATGATGACTTTTTGAAAATTGAAACCAAGTCAAAGCCTAATCCAGACACCGCTCAGCATCCCTAGCTTTTCCAAGTTTTGATACTACGTTGGAAGTCTTCTCAGTTTGATAACTTCTCATATCTATAAACCATCTGCACCCTCCACAACCAGAACTAGCGAGAGTCCCAGCGGGTAGGTAGAGTGGGCTTATTAAGACTACACAAATTTTATATAGCGGTATCCTAAGGCTACAGTTAGGAGGAATTGTAATGACCGATGGTGAAAACCCGTTTGTTTTGTTAGCTAGAATTACGGTTAAAGAGGGAATGGTTAAAGCGTATTAGGAAATTGCTGAAGTTGCAGACAAAGCGGTAGAAAAAACGGAAGAGGGTATGTTGTTTCATAACTTTGATCGTGATCCCGATAATGAGCATAAATCTGTCTGGACAGAGGTATACCGTAAAAGCGAAGATTTTCTTTTTCATGCGGATAATCCTCCGGTTCAAGAGTACGTAGGGAAGCACGCGGAGCTGGCAACACATTTTCCCATTGAAATTTATGGCGATGTTTCCAATGAAGTCATTGAGAAAATCAACTCACTAGAAATCCCGCTTAAGCATTTCGCCACAACCTCTGTTGGGTACGTACGGTCAGAGCGATTTGCTTAAAATTTGCAGGCCCAAAGTCTTATTAAAAAGCTAATTTTCCAAATTTGCATTCAAAAATTTGCTTTATGCTTTGATCAAATTTCCACTAATACACCATTCCAAGTTTCGTTGGAAGTTACTTCAGTATGATGGCCCTTGCCCGTCAAATCTTCCAATAATACCACATCCCCTTCGCTTATAGTAAGCTGAGAGTTATCACTGCATGTGATTTGGATTGCGCCACTTACTCCGATCACAAATTGCTTAACGGGCGAGTTATGCCATCCTCCGTCCCAACCTTTAGGCAAGCTACAGAATTTTAGGTTCTTTGCATCTCCAAAATCTTTAATGGCAACTTGCTGACTGTTCATAACAAAGTCCGCATTCTTAAGTTCTGTAGAGATCAAACTGCAAGACGTTTCCCCATTAGCTAACGTGAAAATGTGGTTGTATCTCATTATTCTTGCCTCTGCTTAGGGGACCCTTTCAACAATATATGGATCACTACGATGTATGATAGCATACTTTACCACCTTATTTTTGGCTTCAGCAAATCGGGCGGAGCTGGGTGCGTCTTTAATATTTACGAAAGCCTGATGGCTTGGGTACCAAATTGCTAATACCTCATCGACAATTTGCTTTCCAACAGGTTGTCCATAAACAGGAGAGCGCCACAAGATTTTTCCCTCTACCTCCCTCAGGATTGCATCAACCGCAGCATTATAATCCTTGTATGCATCAGATGACATTGTGCTTTGGCCATGAAAATACGTATTCAAATTCAACATAAAAACGGGCCGGTCATCGCTGCTAGATGCTATCTTAGAAACCTTATCAAAAGCTTGTGGATTTATATTTGGCACCTCAGCCATTTCATTACTCCCTATTTTAATATGGATCACATCTGTGAATTACTGCTCGTTCAACAACCTGCCGCTTCAGGGTGAACGATTTTGCTGCAGTAGGCACGTCTTTAAGCCCCAAAAACGCCTTATGAGAAGGGTACCAAACAGCCCAAACCTCATCTATATGTTGCTCTCCAACCATTTGGTCATGAACAGGCGTTCTCCATAACATCTTGCCACCAATTTCATGCAAAATTGCATATACTGTTTTGATGTATTCATTGTATTTTTCATCTCTATTGAGAAACCCAATTCTATCAAAGTATTTATTTAAATTGAGCATAAAGACAGGACGGTCACTTTCTGAGTTTGCTATTTCCTCTATCTTTGCAAACTCAAGTTCATTCTTATCTGGCAAAGTGGACATGCAAGTCTCCAATATTTATCAATAGTTTTCTGTTAGGATAACACTGTCTTTTAGAATGTTACCACTACCCATATCTATAAATACTTCACACCTTCCACCGGTGGAAAATGTGGAGCTTGTAGGGTTTGAAGGAATCCTCTAGTTCAGCAACCCTTCTTACGCTTCATTCCAATCAAACATTGGCTTGAAGCCTAATAGACGCTTCGCCTTTTCATTGGAGTAAAAACTATCTGGAATATCATTCTGCTTCAATGGAACATCTTCATAGTAAAGTTTCATTAATTCCTCAGAGGACAAGTTTACCGAATGATTGTTATTAGATACATTGAAAATCTGGAAACCTAACCCATTTTTCTGCAAACACTTTTCAACCATCTGACCCAGATCGCGAGCATCAATATATGAGAAGATATTTCTCTTTCTTAAATCTGGATTTTCCATGAAGGCTGGAAACTTTTCTGAGTACTCGTGTGGCTCAATTACATTGTTTATACGCAAGCCATAAATATCCGCATTACTTCTTCGTTGAAAACTCTTGGCAGTCGCTTCGTTAACAACTTTTGACATAGCGTAACTGTCTTCTGGAATAGTTGGATGCTCTTCATCAATAGGTAAATATTCAGGTTTCACCTCACCATTAGCAAAACATATTCCATAAGTTGTTTCGGATGAAGCAAATATGATTTTTGGCACACCCATTTTTATAGCTGCGTCAATAACATTGTAAGTACCCATGGTATTAATCCTAAAGCACTCATTATCGCTCGTCATAAGTAAACGTGGGATTGCTGCAAAGTGAACAACCGCATCAAAGCTTGGAACCCCAGTTCCATCAGCAAGTTCGGAATAATTTGCATAGCTTTGCATTACGTCAAACACTTGCCCTGCATCTGATATATCAGCAAATCGGGTTGATACTTTTGGATGGTCTAAGTAGACCTTATCTAGATTCAGAACAGAATGCCCTTTGTCTAATAGATAGTTTATGCTGTGCTTTCCAGCCTTACCTGATCCACCCGTAAATAATATTCGCATAATGACTCCTTGAATGTTCTTTTTTGCCACATCTTTAGCAAAGGTAGTTGTCCAAACAAATAGCTTAGCGTCAGACTTGATTACTCGATCTTTAAACGTTGTACGTGAACAGATTTAAAAACACGCAAAAAACTCAATCCCCCAAAATTGCTTATGCCTTGCATCGTAATACAAACGAAACCACCCAACTCAAGCCATAAGCGAAAGAGAGAAAGTAACTCTTGCGCGATAGACCCATAGCATTGATGATGACGTGTGATACGCAGGCGGAGGCTGACCTTTGTAGCCGGTTCTAACCAATTGGTTTTTTTATTTATATGGGTAAGATTTTAAGATATTTTAAGCGGACCTATTAATAATCTGCGGGAGACGGAAAATATTAGCTAGTTCTTTAAAGATTTATCTTGAGCGCTTCGGTGTCCACTATTCGTGGGTTATGGCAGTAATCGCATTTCTATTCTCTTTAGTTTCACCTGCAATAGGTAGCGTACCTCAAATTTTGATCCTTCCGATAACTAAGGCATATGGTTGGGAAATTTCAGACTTCTCTTTGGCAACGGGACTTATGTACTGCGTGATAGCATTGACATGTCCTTTCGGTGCCACGCTTATGTTGAAATTTGGGGTATCAAAAATTGTTTTCGCTGCTGCTTTATTAGGAATTATTGGTTTATTTTTTACCATCTTCACCAATGAGAGATGGCATTTACTTTTTGGCATTGGATTATTTTTAGGAGCAGCATCTGGTATTATTGGCTTGAGCTTGGCTGCAACCGTCGCCACGCGCTGGTTCAGTGCAAAACGTGGCTTGGTTATGGGTATTCTCACGTCAGCCTTTGCGGCGGGTCAATTGATCTTTATACCATTTATGGCGTGGATAACGATTAACTATGATTGGCGCTTTGCGGTGCTACCAGGATTAATCGGCGCATTGCTATGTGGAATTTTATTTATGTTATTTTCAAAAGATTGGCCATCTGACTTGGGTTTACCAGCCTACGGTGATAAAAAAGTTTTTCAGCCACCCGATGGAAATGTTACGAATATTTTACTTATGACATTTTCTGCTTTGGCTAATGGGAGCAAACATCCAGCTTTCTGGATTTTAGCAATCACTTTTTTTATTTGTGGTCTGACATCCGTTGGTATCGTAGGGCAACATTTTATACCATTCTGTGCAGATAATAACGTAGGAATTGTTGTTGCATCTTCTTATTTGGCACTAATGGGTGGTTTTAACTTTCTCGGTACAACGGCTTCAGGCTGGCTTTCAGATCGATATGACAGTTATAAGCTTCTTGCCATTTATTATGGGTTCCGCGGTTTATCTCTTGTTTATCTTCCCTATAGTAATTTCGGTATTTATGAGCTGACGCTATGGGCCATATTTTTTGGTTTGGACTTTGTCGCAACAGTGCCGCCAACAGTCAAACTTACTGGCCATTACTTTGGGACCGTTCAAGCTCCCTTAATTTTTGGTTGGATTTTTGCAGCACACCAAGGGGGTGCTGCCTTGGCGGCTTATGGCGCAGGAGTATCACGAGACTACTTTATCACCTATGTGCCAGCTTTTGTGATAGCTGGAATGTCGTGCTTTATGGCCACGGGTCTCATCATACTTTTCAGAACCTCAAAGTATCGTACAGCATAAAGTAGGATAGTTTCGTAACGCGCTGTTTTTATTTTGAGCCACCCACGAACAGAATTAAGAGGCAAACCTAAAAAAATAACAAAGCGACTAACACATGAGTTACGAAAGATGGACTATTCAGATGAAGCGTGAACAAGATAAAAATAGCAAAATCTTAGCTTATTCAGTTTCGTTCATAGCAGTTACGTGGGGCTTAGTATTCTTAGCAATTGCATATTTTTTCATAGAAGACATTTTTTTACATGATGATAATTCTGATGAGATTAGCGTTACCGAACAGCTTATAATTCAGCAGGGGCAGCAAGATAGAATTATTGAACTTCTAGAGAATATTGACGCAAGATTGAAAGAGCAGCCCTTAAGCAGCTTCACTCTTGATCTAAAAGGTATGAAAGTAGAAGCACCAGCACTTTTGCAGCAACTACTTAAAAATTTAAAACCTTAGAAAAGTTTAAACACAAAGATGACTGTAAAAACGTTAAAAAACGCAAAGTTTTGAACCCACCTATTGAGAGTAAAGCTAATCTCTTCATGTCTCGTAGTTAAGCAAATAGTAAGCCGGGTACGGAGCCTTTTTGCGTTTGCATTGTAAGCTTGAAAACTATCGGTTCTTATCCCAAACTGCCTCATCTAGCAGTGGAGAGTGATATGACGCGAATGATAGCTTGCATGCGTTTTCAGCCTAAGAGCGGTAAAACAGACGAAATGATGAAAGCTATCGCAGAATACAACCGTGATTATCCTTTCACTGAAAGCTTGCATATGGGTATCATTGATCTTGGAACAGGTGAATTCGCACTTATCGGAGTGCATAACAGTGTCGATGCATTTGTAGACATAATGAATAGAGATGTAAGAATAAGTGAAACAATGAGAGAGTTCGTCGAGCCTTATGAAGATGGCGAAGCTTTCCACTCATTTTCGGGACCCGAGGTTGATCTAAAGCTATATTTATAACCCATGCGCACCAACCTGATAACACTGGCACTGTTTGCGACCATCGGCACGCAGGCGTATTCAATTGAAGAATGCGATATTCTCGCTTCTTTAGAAGCTGACCCCAGTTCCGTTTCAAGTCCAGTGGCGTTTAACGATATTCAGCCGAGGGCAGTGATAGACGCCTGTACGAGAGCAATTGCAGCAAATGATGCAGATCAGTCGCGCTATTTACTTCATAGAGCGAGAGGGTATCTGAAGGGCGGTGAGGGCGAAAAAGCTCTTTTGGATTTGGAACATGCCCACAAACTTGGGTATCCAGCAGCTACGTTCGGGTTAGCTACTGCCTATTATCTTGGTGACGATGTTACTCAAGATTTAGAGCAAGCTAGAGTACTTTTCATACATTCCTATGAAAATGGAGTTTTGTGGTCGGCGTGGGGTCTATCTCTGCTATATGGCAATGAAATGTATGAAAATTACGATTTAGAAAAAGCTAAAAAATGGGAAGTGAGATTCAAGAACGGCTATTAAACTGGTTATACCCCACCCCCTTCGTAGCCCCCCATATCAGACCACGTGACATATGAATCCATGCATGGCGAAATGCTCAAACAAATCATAGTTCCCAAATTTTGGATGTTTGAGTTCAATGCGGACTTCCCGAAGAAAGAATCCTTTGATAACCTCTCAATATGAAAAACTTGTCTCTCAAAATCTGTTTGGTGATTGCGGCACTCTTTGGAAGTGTTGGGGTAGTGTTTGCGAGTGACTTACCGAAGTGTCCATCATCTGGATATTTTCACAATTGTTTTGGCACCTACACTTGGTCAGACGGAGATAAATACGTTGGTGAATGGAAGGATGACAAAACGAACGGACAAGGCACCTACACCTATGCAAATGGCAACAAATTCGTAGGTGAATACAAGGATGGCAAAAGAAACGGACAGGGCACCTTCACTTGGGCAAGTGGCGACAAATACGTAGGTGAATACAGGAATGGCAAAAGGACCGGACAGGGCACCTTCACTTGGGCAGATGGAGAAAAATACGTTGGTGAATGGAAGGACGACAAAAGTCACGGTCAAGGCACCTACACTTATGTGAGTGGGGACAAATACGTTGGTGAATACAGGGATGGCAAAAAGAACGGACAAGGCACCTACATCTTTGCAGATGGAGCAAAAGATGTTGGTGAGTTTAGGGATGGCAAATTAAATGGCTATGCAATCCAGTATTCCCCTAATGGTAGCATACTCAAAGAAGGCATTTGGAAAGATGATGAGTTTCAGTATGCGCAGAAAATCTCTCCACCAGTTCCCCAAGTCAAGACACCCACCCAAGACGATAAAATAATCTCTGCATCATCGGGGAGTGGTTTTGCAGTATCCTCTGATGGATATGTCATCACCAATCATCATGTAATTGATGGATGTGAAAAGGTTGTAGTGCATACAAAAGGCAAAAAATTACCTGTCACTATCGTCACCTATGATCCACAGAATGATTTGGCACTTCTCAAGGGTAATTTCAGTCCCAAAACAGTGTTTCCATTGAGCAATAATCGTCCAGAATTGCTGCAAGATGTTTATGTTGCGGGATTCCCGTTTGGTGACAAGTTCAGCACCTCTGTCAAAGTCACAAAAGGCATCATCAGTTCTCTTACTGGTTTAGGCAACAACTTCTCAAACATCCAAATTGATGCAGCACTTCAAAGCGGCAATAGCGGTGGTCCAATTCTTGATGACTTTGGCAATGTGATTGGTGTTGCAGTATCAAAACTAGATGCAAAGTATATGTTTGAAGAGTTCGGCGTTATTCCAGAAAACACAAACTTTGGTATCAAATCAAATGTCGTGAGAAGTATTTTGGACAGCAATAGTGTTGATAGTCCTTCTGCGAACAAACGTCCTATCAGTAAATCTCAATTGGGTGAAATGATTTCCAGCGGCACCTATTACATCTCTTGTTGGATGACGATGGCACAGATTGAAAAGATGAAAACAAAGAAAGTTATGTTCGAGGGTTTCGATTAAAATTAAAGGTCTCTTTCTAACCTTTTTTTCAATAAAAGTTTGCGTTTACTGTTCAAAAATGTTACACAAAATCACGTGATAAAGATAGGCAAAAGCTCATTATTTAACACTTAGAAAACTCCATTTGTTGCAAGCGAGATAGCCATTTAGTGGCGTCTTTAGTCTTGTCTTAATGGAGACAAATCATGTCTGAAAATCTACATAAACGTTGTTCCTCAATGAGGACGCGTGGCTTTTCCGTAGGCGCTGCTGAGAAGCTTCTCAATAAGCTTTATGCGCTGGGTAAGGGCAAGAAGGTAATGGAAACAATCCCTAATCCAAATCCTGCCCAGACCAATAAACCCTTCATAAGAATCCAAAAAGGAAGGAAATATAAATGATCCATTATCTTCCTAATAACGCCGAAACAGAAAACCAATTACAGGAGGCCCTCAGGATCATTCGTGATCCTGAGAACTGGTGCAAAGGCAAGATGCAGCAAGGCAATGCCTTTTGTATCAACGGAGCTCTTTATGCTGCTGGGCTGCCAAACACGCCCATCCCTGAGGATCAGTTCTCATCCGACCCACGATATACGCGGGACAATATAAAGCGGGGAGAACTACAGGAAGCCTTCTGGTTTCTCAGACAAGCCCTCAAACTGTGTTCTGATCATGGCAACATAGGTAAATTCAATGATGATCCAGCTATAGAGCACCATCAAGTCATAGGATTAATCTGTTTGGCTATTAAGCTGGTTCAGGCTGATGACTTAGGCGTTTATTATGAAATCGAGGATGCCGCTTAGGCATCCCTGTCCAGTGTCGTATTCACCCGGCACTGGGCCTTTAGCAGGAACAGAGGAATGATGAAAAGACCAAAGGTTGTGGTAACCGTGGAAGCTGATAGTGACGCTCAGATGGCCCTAGAACGATTGATACAGGCAGTAGATAAGCAGCGATTTAATATCAAAAGAAAGGGAAAAGAATGAAAAAGAAAATTCTATATTTCGATATGGATAATGTGCTCGTGAACTTTCAATCTGGGCTAGACCAGTTGTCTGAAGAGATATTACAAAAGTACGAGGGGCAGTTGGACAACGTACCTGGACTCTTTTCTTTAATGGAGCCCTTAGACGGCGCAAATGATGCCTTCACCAATTTTTTCTGAAATATACGATAGTTATATTTTATCGACAGCATCTTGGGAAAATATATCTGCGTGGAGTGATAAAGCTGCATGGGTTCAACTTTACTTGGGCGATGCATCGAGAAAGCGTCTGATCCTGAGTCATAATAAACATCTCAATATCGGCGACTATTTAATTGATGATCGCACTGCAAATGGTGCCGGAAAATTTACGGGAGAGCATATTCACTTTGGCACAAAAAAGTTTCCGGATTGGAAAAGTGTTTTGGATTATTTAGTCTAATTATGTAAAAACACTTTACAAGTTGCAATAAATTTAGGGATTTTAGATTATCAGAATTGATACATAATTATTGAGGTGTTTCAAATGCGAATATTCGTTCCCTTTGTTATTTGTTTTATCGCTCTAATCACTTTCTCAAATGCATCTGAATTATCGACAGAACTGCGTAATGCCAAAGCAGATTTCACTGCAAAAAACTATGATAGTGCGTTTGAAAAATTTAAGAACCTTGCCGATCTAAATAATTTTGAAGCACAGTTTTACCTCGGTGAGATGTACCAAACCGGCAATGGAGTCGAACAGAACACGGAATTTGCTAAGTCTTGGTATAGCAAATCCGCAATTGGAGGTTTTGTAAAAAGTCAAACCGCTTTAGCGATCTTAAATTACGACAATGGAGAGTATCAAGAAAGTCTAAGGTGGTTTAGGATAGCGTCTGAGAGTGATGATGCTGCTGCAACCGGTTGGTTAGGTTCATTTTACATGAGTGGTGAATTTGAAGAGTACGGACTTGAGCAAGATTTTGAACTCGCATTCTCGTTGACGCAAACAGCAGTAGAAAAAGGTGACGCTGATTCCTTTGCTCCCTATGTTTTTTTAAATACCTTACTTAGTTTTGATGAAACCGATTTTGACTTTTCTGAAAATATCGAGAAATTAAATTTTGCAATAAATGAAGACGCATGGTTAGGGCAAAGTGCAAAGCAACTGCTTGAGTTTTTGATTGCAGTGGTTGCTGCGAAAAGTGGCGATCCGGTGCAGGAACTAGTGGTCGCTCGCTTTTACAATAATGGATTAACTTTGAAACTCGATGGCTATGATCCAGAGGTGGAAATAACAATAATTAAAAAGAATGTTTCAAAATCTTTGTATTGGGCAAAGTTATCGGCAAACAATGGTAACGCCGATGCTGCTGAATTGATAAGTGAATTAGTAATACTTGACTTGATAAGCGGAAACCAAATTGCAGGTTTTGAAAATCTCACTAAAGCGATTGAGAATGAGTGTGATATGGATTTTGCATGTGCGTTTGATAAAGTTTGGAAGTACTTAGATGTCTCTAAAGATGGAAATCTTTCGCTTGCCGAAATATCAAAGTTTCAAAGAGTGCTAATAAATTTAGCATATGTAGAAAGTTCTGAGGAAATTAAGCTTGAAGAACTTACCGCCGCAAACTTTGCATCGATCCTGCTTTTGCCAATCGCTTCAAAAGCAATTATAAATAGTTATGATTATAACAACGATGAAGTATTGCAAAAGCACGAGATTTTTGGTGATGCCGAATTTTCAAAACTAGTCGGTATTAATGCTGGTTCTGTAGTGAGTGGTGTTGATTTTAGTAGACTGGGTAATCGCTTGAATGAACAAATAGAGAAATTTCTTTTTCTTTTTAAATAAAATAA
>CACPHA010000052.1 GCA_902633655.1 Paracoccaceae bacterium | reverse complement strand
GTATCCAGAACTGCATGCAGGTAAGCTTTCCACAGCAAAAACATATTTGAGGACTCTTCAAAAACACGCAAAAACTAAACCGGTTCACGGAGAATGTGGTGGATATATGGCCTTAGGCAAGACTCTAATAGATAAAGAAGGAAATGCTCATTCCATGGCCGGTTTACTTGGACTAGTGACAAGTTTCGAGAAACGAAAATTTCATCTTGGCTACCGTCGGGCCAAGTTGAAATCCAATGCCCTTGGTTTTAAACCCGGCACGAGGTTGCAAGGTCATGAGTTTCATTACACTACCATAATCGATGAACCGGATAATCCCTTAGCAGAAGTCTATGATGCTGATGGAAGTCCAGTAGTCGAAACTGGGTCTGTAAATGGCAATGTTACGGGAAGTTTTTTTCACATAATCTCTGAGGCAGTGCCATGAACGGTTACGTGAGTTTCGTTGGCAGCGGACCGGGCGACCCCGAGCTTTTGACTTTCAAGGCTGTAAATCGTTTGAAACAAGCGGATGTGGTTTTGTTTGACGACCTTTCAGCAGGTGAAGTCCTAAATCACGTCAGCTCTAAAGCAACGCTAGTGGGAGTAGGCAAACGTGCCGGCCGTCAATCCCCCAAACAGCAACATGTGAGCCGCCTACTCGTTGAATATGCAATGCAAGGAGTAAAGGTCGTGCGACTAAAATCGGGAGATCCAGGTATTTTTGGAAGGCTTGAGGAAGAAATAGATGCCTTGGTGGAGGCCAATATACCATTTGAAATTATTCCTGGGGTCACTGCCGCTAGCGCGGCAGCGGCTGCTGCCTCCATGCCACTTACGCGAAGATTGAGTTCAAGGCGCCTACAATTTATTACGGGCCATGATGTATCAGGCGCATTGCCAGAAGACCTTAATATATCCGCATTGACCGACCCCAAGTGTACCACGGTGATTTATATGCCGAAAAGGACTTTTCCGATTTTAGCTGAAAAACTCATCGTACATGGACTTTCCCAAGATACGCCAGCGCTTCTTGCCGAAAGCGTTTCCTGCGAAGAAGAAAAATTCACAGCCTCAACCTTGAGAGAACTTGCAGCCAAGATGGAAAAAGACGCGGGTTCAATGCCAGGACTTATTTTGCTTGGCCCATTAGCGCTAAGTTCCTGAACTGATGTTTTTGATATAGACCGAAACAGTAATTAAATATTCCGCAGAATGAACAGAAATTACCTACCAATACCTATATGTCAAAACTTGAAATTTTACCCTCGCATAAGCTGTAGCTTTTGATATTTTCACGGTCATGATTGAGCTTTTTCTTGTAGGGATAGGAATGGGAAATCCTGATCATCTGACCGGGAGGGCCAAAACCGCTTTGCAAAATGCCGACCTGATCATGGTTCCTGACAAAGGCTCAGAAAAATCTGATTTGGGGGAACTCCGAAAAGAAATATGTGAAAAACTCTTATACCCAACTCCCAAAATTATATCATTCGACCTACCCATACGTGATCCAGCGGAACCCGAATATATTAAACGTGTTCAAGATTGGCATAATAAAATTGCAACCCTGTGGTCACGAACCATAAATGACAATTTGCCTAAGGGTGGGAAAGTTGCCTTAATGATTTGGGGAGATCCGTCTCTTTACGATAGTAGTCTTAGGATAGCAGAAAAGCTCAAAATATATATAACCAATTTAGAAATATCCGTTATCCCGGGCATAACGGCAATCCAACTTTTGACTGCTGCCCATAAAATTCCTTTGAATGATCTTGGCGAATCAATCATTTTAAGCACAGGTCGGCAACTAAGAGCAAAGGGATGGCCTCTAGGTTATGATACACTCGTTGTCATGCTAGATGGACAAACTTCCTTTGATCAGCTCAAAGGCAATAATTATAAAATATGGTGGGGAGCATTTCTTGGGATGCCAAACGAAATTTTGATTTCTGGGCGTCTTGATCAGACCTCCAAAGAGATCAAAAAAATAAGAAAAGTAGCAAGAAAGAAACATGGCTGGATAATGGACACTTATCTTTTACGCAAGATTTAGAAACTAAGCCGGGTTTTGATCAAGGAATTAACCTACATTGACTATGCTTATCATCTGTTCTTTTTTACACTAAGTACGCAGAAGGAAATACCCATTGATTTGGAAAGGCAGGCCAAACCTGCAGTTCTGATGAGATTCCTGCATATGATCTAATCGGTCTATTTTTATTTTTGATATGGTCTTTCAAGGGTAAGTTCTGATCCGAATACACTCCAATGCCTGGTTCTGTAGCAAAAAAGTGACGATTTTGTGAGCCATAATTAATTCGGCGGCATTAGACAAGACGCGCCTCTGATCACTTAAACAATAATTATGATCAATTGCGGTTATTTATCCTTCTCTGCTCAGTTTTTTTGTCTGCTACAATTAAGAAATGTTTCCTTTAATGATACAGCTTCACTATTTGGCACACATTCACTGTCAACGGGAAGCAAATTTCAGAAACAACCCTTAATCCGTAACCACCGATGTCTCATTCAGGACTCAAACTGAAATAAGTATGATTGATGAAATTACCAAGGGTTAAAGCAATCAGTTTTTGCAGTGATTTTAATATCGTAAATTACACCTACAAGCCTGTAGCAGCCTCTTACATATAAATTTTCATAAAAACCCATATGCACAATTTGTAATTGACCCCATTCTTAAACACGCGGCACCTGTTGCCCTTACCGCTAAATCATTGCACACCATTAAAGACGTATGCTATGTTCTTTTTGGCCTCGGAATTCTGTTTCAATGGTAAACGTTCTACCCGCTTCTGGTTCTTTAAGATTTAAAGAGGCTGATGTTACAAAAAGCGTTTTCATTTCTTCTCCACCAAATGCTGGACAGGTAATTTGAGAAGCTGGAAAAGCGATATCATCAACATATGTTCCACTTGGAGAATAGCGTGCCACACGACCCGCCCCCCACTGAGCGTTCCACAAATAACCAAGCTCATCTACTATCGAACCATCTGGGAAAAGGCCCTCTGTGGAAAGATCTATAAATGTATAAGGTTCGCCAACGGGCCAGCCATTTTTTTCATTTAATGGCCATTTCATTATCTTATGCGTCACAGTATCTGCAAAATAAGCGTGTAATCCATCAACTGAAAAACAAATAGAATTTGAAATAGTTATTGGTGCGAACAGTTGTCTTAATTCTCCGCCATAATATCGATAAATAGCTCCCTGCCCTTTTGATGCGTCCTTTGCCATAGTTCCAATCCAAAAACCGCCATGTGGATCAGCACGACCATCATTCGACCTTGTGCGAGGATTATCATTTTCCAATTTAGCCAAGTGCTCTTTTTGTCCCGTTACAAAATTAAAGGTGCTTAAAAATGTCTCCGATGCAATTATTAGCGTTTTTTGATCAATCCAGCCAGCGGCCGAAACATATTCATGGAACTTGTGCTGTGAGATAACCCCATTGACCGTTTGGAAAATTTTTTTTCGCAAAATATCGAACCAGAACAGATGTCCTGCTTCTGGATGCCAGAGAGGGCCCTCGCCCAAAACACATTTTTGATCGTTGAAGATACTTATCATTAATTCAATGCATCGTATGCGTGCACAATTCGTTCAGCCTTTTCTTTTACATCGCTTAAATTATCCCCGGGTTTAAAGACGGATGCGCCTACTCCAAAACCGCTGGCTCCAGCCTCTCTCCAATCGGGCAAATTTACTGCATGAACTCCTCCCACTACATAAAGAGGAGTACTCGTCGGAAGTACTGATTTTAGAGCTTTAAGACCAGCAGTCCCGAGTAGAGAAGCCGGGAAAATTTTTAAACCATCGGCACCACTTTGGATCGCTCGAAAGCATTCCGTAGGAGTGAAACATCCTGGAACGGATACCATGGAAAGTCGTTTTGTTTCTCGAATAACATCTGTGTTACAATCTGGCGACACAATTAGTGAGGCGCCTATATCAGACAGCATTTTAACCTCATTTGTATCTAAAACGGTACCGGCTCCTACAAATGAATAGTCAGAAAATGTTTTTATTATCCTCTCAATGCTCAAAAAAGGTTCTGGTGAATTTAACGGGATTTCTAATTTTGAAATTCCACAAGAAAGTAGTATGTCTGCAACGCTAATAGCTTCTTCTGGACGAACTCCTCTTAAGATCGCAATTATGTCGCGCATAGATATATTAGACCTGACTTAAACTTCAGACATGATAAACAGTGTATAAAAGAATATGCAAGCGCTCTAACAGATCAATCCCACGCCAATGCCGCGGTCATCAAATGGAATTTTGGAACTTAGTAGCTTACGTCAATAAAATAATATCTCTTGTTCAATTTTTGCTGAGAAATATCGAATTACCTGGTCTTGAAAAACACAAAAAAGATCGGAAAACGACTTTAATTTATTGAAATTAAGAGGTATTTCCAATTGATATCGGACGGGTGTGTTATTAACTAAACATTCATTACTATTAACATGTTCCCACTCTTTAAAATTAAGAAATTCCTAATACTTTCATTAACCTCCCAGAATAGAATGGGTCAGATACAAAAAGTATAATCCTCACTTCTAAAAATGAGCTAGTCCATTAATTCACAGCTGATTAATAAATAGTGGGTAAGTATCGTTATCAAATGTTTAATAAATAGAATAACAAAATTTTTTTCACTTATAATTTTCTAAAAAACTGCCCCTTAAAACGACCAGTAGTTACTGACAAGCGGCCTATTGGGAATAAGGCTTCAACTAAAATAAGTCGAGCATTTTTGAGAAATTGATATATCGTCAGAACTTACAAGGTGGATGCACATATGAAATTCCTGATATTCTTACTCACGTTTATTTTTATTACGCCTATAACGGTTATTATGACCTACCAAAATCATGATAAAATTAAAGCTTTTATCGATCCCCCAAAGATTGAAATTGTTTCCACCATTAATATTGGCGATACTTGTGGAGTAAAAAAGGATTTTTTTGAAGTTGTCGATTTAGAGACGGGTAGTAGAGTACCAGTAAGAAGAGGAAAAGCGCGATTAAAAACATTTGAAGGAAACCGCGTACAGCTACAAATCTCAACTGAATATCAAGCCGTTCAAATTGATGTAAAGCCAAAAGAAGCTAAGCCCGACTTAACACTCGCATTAGTTTGCGACGACAATGATAGGCTCAAGAAAACAATGGAGTCTATAAAGGATAATTTCTAAATCCCGGTCACAAGAGTTTTATTGAAGACTTCTCTAGGCTTTATTTTGTAAAATTACCTCTTCTCGAATTATGCTTGCTAAGTTGCGGCCATTTAATGTTGGCTCGAAGCCACCAGACAGATAGCCACGGCTTTTTGCATACTCGATTGCCAGATCATCAATGTCCGTACTGAGTTTTTTTCTACAATATGCAATTATCTGCTCAACAATTTTGAAGTCATTCGAAAAGCTCATTTTTCTGCCTCATAGTTTTTTGTAGGAATAATACATTTAGTTTTGGTTGGGAATCCTTACAGCAATTAAGGCAATTGAATGTTGTAAATTTGACTCAGTACAATCTACTTAAGAAGACTGTACCTCAGCTCGAAGCCATGCAAAAACTTCTCTGAAATCAAATCTTTTTTTGAGATTAATAAAAATCCCTCTTACAAAAATCTGTAAAAAATTGATGATCTGTTTAGTTAATATGGATCCGGACACCCTAACCTAGCTTAGAAGTGTAAATTTACAGTTGTTTTAACCGTATATAAATTAAGTGGTGTTGTTGGGCACTAGTTGACAAGCGAAAATTCGGAAAAAAGCTAGTGGAATGGAATAATGGAACAATTTTTATATACTCTATTAATTGTCGACAGCCATTTTTCATTCGCGAATAAAAAGCTTCATAATAATCCAAACGACAGAAGCGTATGAGGCATCACCCGTTCTATATTGTTTTTGTGCGCTTATTGAATCGCGCTACTGCTCCCATTTCATTGGCAGCACTTGGTGGCTGTGGACAAAATGACAATGAAACTTCATTTTTTTCTAATACTAAACATAAAAATGGAACCACAGATCTAAATGTTTTTGAGTCAAATAACTTTGCATTTTTAACACCTAGTACCAGCACAACTAATTCTGAAAAGGCCGAAAAAACTTACTCAGAGGCTAATTCGATTACTCCTAATAACGATCAGTCTGAAAGTAGTTATTACACCGATAATGTAACTACCTCATCTCCGCAACAATCTAGTGATACAATTTCTATTGAACTAAATTCAACCGACTTCGTTGTGGCAGGAAATGCGATAAAAGGCCCACTTGAAAATGCTGTCATTTTCTTGGACTTTAATAATGATGGGTTGCTCAACGAATTTAGAGTCGTACGTAAGGACGAAACTGGAAATATTTCTGGTTTTGATGAGTATACCGAACCATTCGTTCGCTCGAATATATATGGTGAATTCGAAATCAATACAGGGCTAGATGCCAACGAAGACGTATATCTTTCGAATGGGTCATTGCAAAAAGTGTCTCAAGCCAGGCTGGTTACGATAACAGACCAAAACACAATAGACAGGTCATCTGATCAAAATTTACCAGACATAATGTTGTCAGCACCTGCTGGATCTACAGTGATCACACCGCTGACAACGCTAATGGAAGTAGGAAATCTTTCATCCGATCAAATAAAAGTAGCTCTCGGCTTACAAAATGTTGTGTCACTGCCAGAATTAAATACTTTCAATCACTACCTCACTGAAACTTTCCAAGAAGAAGCTGTAAAAATTGAAAATTTTTCCCAACAGATGATTGCCACAGTTACGGCTTATTCTGGTGCAATGGAAAAAACTGGATTAGACCAAATACAAAGCTACCAAATTGTATTGTCAACGTTGGTGGAACTGATTGACGATAGAGTTACGAATAATCAATCCATTAACTTGTATCAAGAAATTGATTTAGGTGATTTTAGCGAACTCCTAAAGGTAAAGTTAAATGATTTAAACGTTACCAATCCAGAAATATTTTTTGAATATCAAGAATCTTTGCAAGCAGCTTTATTAAATTTAAACATCGACTTAGAAACCGTTAGTGAACTGTTTTCAAATGATGCGAGCGACAAGTATTCACAGGTCGCCGACTTGAGAACGCGCGTAAAAGAGACAATGGATCTCGGTACGAGCACGTTTGATTTCAGTACCGGCTTTCAAGCTTTTTCAGGCGAAAGACTTGGGATTGGTAATAAAATACCAGTCACTTCGGTAACCGGTGAAAGTGGGCTAAAAATCGCATCACCAAACCTTTTATTATTGGATAATGGAAATCATGTTTTTGTTTGGAGTTACTTCGATCAGAATTCAATAAACCAGACTAAACTGGTGATGTCTGGTATAGATAATTTACAACAAATTATAGAAGTTTTTTCAAAACCAGGTATATCTCAGTTTGACGCTGAAACCATTGTTTTGACTAATAATAAATTTGTTCATGCAACTTCATTTCGAGATATAGGTGGTGGTCAAACACAAATCTCACTAGTATCAATGGTATTAGACCCTGAAACGAATATTTTTGTTAAAGCGGACGAAATAATAATCCCTGTAAGAGACCAAGAAGACAATACTGATCCAACATTAGTGAAGGTGGGTGAAAATAAAATTGCGGTCTCTTGGACGAGCTATAACCCTGACGAAAACTCTCATGATGTATATGCACAATTTTTCACAATTGACACTTCAACTGGTACAATCAACGAGGCATCAGTCGAGTTTCGACTGAATAAATTCACTTCAGGCGATCAAACTGACCTATCAATTTCGAGCAAGGCCGAAAACGGGTTTACTGCAACTTGGGTAAGTACAAATCCACCTGAACTGGCCACTGGAACCCCTGCCTCCGATGGAAGCGAAATTTATATGGCAGATTTTGGTAGCTTTGGTCCAGTAAATAGAGCCGCAGAAACTCTGCGTTTAACTATTTCAGAAGATGAATATAACACACTTCAAATTCGTAGCGGCTTTCAAGTGGGTTCAATTAACGGCAAAATTATGGCGTTCGATGCTGCTGGCATCACTAACGTAGATGAAATTACTGTTAAGAACTTCACAATTGAAATAATTGCAGATGAAACTGGCCAAATAATGCCAGTGCAATTTGATGCATCCAGCCTTATTTCCGATGATGATATCAGACTTAAATATAATGGCATTTCGGACCTTGAGTATAAAATATTAAGTCAAGATACCAGCTGGAATAGCATTAACGAGAACTGGTTAAAAATTGAACAAAGCAGTGGTATCATTACTGGAAGCCCTGCTTTATTTAAGATTGGTTATAATGAAGTATCTGGCTTGTTACCCGCACAAAGCGTAGCTAATGGAACAATTTTGGCCTTTGAAGCATCGTCTCAAGATAGCGTTGGAAATGCCCTCGAACTTACAACCATATTTAACTCTGAAGAATTCATAAATGGGTTTGACTTAAACACTTTGAAACTTGGGGGATACAATTCAACAATAATGGCAGAGGCGTCAGTCTCACCAGACCTTAGGCCAGAATTAAAAGCAGACTTTCTAGACGTGTTGCAAGCATTTGATGACAACGGTGATTTGGTTTCTTATTCCACTCTCAATTCTGCCTCCGCATCACATATTGAGCGTTGGGTAGATAATTCTGGTTTACTAACACTACATACATTCGATGGGGATGTGCTACAGGGCACAAATTTAATTTCGTTGCCAGAACTTTTTCAAGAAGCGTCTAATAATATGCAAGGTCTTTACGGTCTTCTGGACATCAATCCTATTACAGGCGCCTATAGCTATGATCTAAGTGGTGTAGTAGCCAGAAATGCCCTTGCAGAAAATGGGCTTGGACAAATTGAGGAAACTTATCTTATAAAATATTCTTGGGATGAATTGGCAAGTGCGGGAGTTGGAGGCGTTAATTACGATCCGTCAGTCATTACACTTGATAATGGCTATTCATATGTTTTTTGGTTGAATCATTTTCCTGAAAGCATAGAGGATGAATTTACAGAATACAAAGAATATCAAGAGTATGAAGCCGGTGCTAAGGTAAGTTTCGCCCCAAATTTTTTTAAAGATACGATCAACATAAATACTGCGATTAACAACCCTGCTACTCATGATGTTATATTGGAGTTGACGGGTGCAAATGGACAACTGGATCTATCTTTTAAGATCGATGACAACGTTTTTAAGTCCTCGATGGTTCCAGTCGATGGAACCCGCATAACAAATCCAATTATTGAACCCATTAACAATGATCCTCTGTCCACTACGGAGGCGTATCCAGGAAATTACGAATTCAGAACAAACGGATATATTGATCTTGAAAGTTTAGGTGGAAATATAGGATGGCTTAGAACCGAAGCAGATAATAGATTATCCTCCTCATACGGCGATTTAATTTTTGACCCGGTTACCGGTAGTTTTGAATTTAGATTAAAATGGGGCGAAAACTATGAATTCAAAACTGGTGAAGAAATTTATAATTTATTCTCAGGGCCAAACCCCCAATTAATCTCTGAAAACTTGATTTTAAGCACCGGAACAGTCCAACTTCAAGCTTTGGATGACGCAGGTCAAGAGTTATTTTTGTCTGAGGCCGCTTCCTTTGACGGAGTTATTTTATCCAAAGAAGAGATCGCTTCCTTTGGGCAAGATGAACTTTCCAGAAAATACGATGTTATTTCAGAATACATCACTTCAGACTTTGACTCAGACGCGCAGTTAGATTTTAAAATTATCAGCCAAGAATATTTCACAAATGCTCTTGCCGATCCAACCTCAGCCTTAGAAGAGTCTGAGGCAATTGGTTCTCATGGAAGTATAGTTCTTGATCAAAACAGCGGCGAGTACTTTTATACACTTAACCGTTATGGATCCCAAGCTAATGATCCAAGTAGCAAGACGGTTTGGGACTATGCACTTGATTTTGCGAAATTATTTGATGGTGAACAATTAGTTGATAATTTCACTATTTCATTTTCTGATGCGAATAAAAACAATTATACAAGCCTCAGAGCTATTGAAGCAGGAGAACTACCAGAAATAGGTACCGATAAATGGATTGAAAATACTGAAAACGTACAGCTAATGCTATCTGTATTTGACGCTGGAGGGATCAGAATAGTTAATCCAACAGTGATAGATCAAGAGTTCTCAAATAACGCTACGGACTTTGACGCCAAACTAATTACCGACTCACATATTTTAGTCTCGTGGACAAAAGGAGACGGAGATGGATCAGCATCCATAGTATCGTCTTATCTTGACATCAACGCCAATGCAGATGACCTCTCTAATGAATTTCATACAAACGAATTTGTTGTAAGCAGGATTGCTGATTTTGGCACATCAAAACCCCAAATTTCAAAAGGCCTAGAAGAAGGCTTTTCAATTTCTTGGGAAGCACCTCCGTTTTTAACTTTAGAAGATTTAAACGATTTAAATTTAGTCTATGAGCTTTACGATGTGGAACAAATAGACGTAACTAAAACAAGTTACTTTCAGTCAGAACCCGATGATAGAATTATTGAAGATTTTGAAGAATTCGAATTATATCTTCGGGATACTGGGATTTTTGATGGCCCGCTGGAAAATAAGATCCAGCAGTTAGATCAGAATAAGGTCAGCGACTATTTAGAGGATTTAGGTGATTTTATTTATTATGTTGATTATGGCACTGACTATTACGGTTTGCCAGAACTTATCTAAACCGTTTGTTAGAAATTCCTGTTTCTTAAATCTTTAGCAATTAGATTTATTCCCTAAAACTGGGACAACGTAACTACTTTATATTAAATGTAGTGAACTAGGCACCTATAGTTTATCAAATAACAGCAGCTTTGAAATAGAATAGAAAACAAGGTGGGGCTAGACTTTCCCCCCAGAAGCCTAGCCTTAAATCCTCAAAAGCCACCTTCGAGCGGTAACAGGCGAGAATAAAACACTGTAATAATCTAATTTACACATAAAGTAAATTTTTTTTGTTTAAAGCATTTATACATAAGATAAAATAATAGATTCTTATTGTAAAAAAGAATTTAATCAAATCCACATCGAATGATGACAATGCTCCAGGAATTTCATCTTGAAGGAATTTATTAAAGTACTTTCCTACTGACCACCTAGTAAATTTTCTAGAATAAGAATTTGTTTAGCTTTTTGCTTTGAATAACTGCGAAATTTTTATGTATTGTTATGATAATTGTATGTGCAGCAGAAAAAAGCTTCGCGAAAATGAACGGCATAGGAATTCAGAATACAATGCACAATTTGAAAGTTTTTCTCATGGAGTAGCTACCGTATCAAAATATTAGTCCGCAATACTTTAAGCTTTAAAGCCAAAAATGTGTATTACCTAGCAAATTAATTACGTCACTTTCGACTACGATAATTCGTTAAATACCCTTCTCCAGATGCTAGGTTTGATTGAAATTGAACTATAGTTTTTTGCTGCGCATACTAAAACATTGCCTATAGAAAAACAGATATCAATAAATCGTAACAAAAATTCATTTAGCACAAAATGCATTAGTAAATATTTGTAAGTTATCTCCAAACTGCCCGTTATTAAAAGTTTGAAAGAAAATCCCGTTTTTTATTACAAAAATGAAATGAAAATTAACTTGGCAAAAACGAAATACCAGAAAGAAAATTGTGACAAAAAGTTTAGAAATGAGACGGAAATTATGCAAATAATTGATGGCATAAACCCAGAAAAGGAACCTTCGATATGGAAGACACAACAACATCAGCGATAAAAAGAACATACGTTGTGATACGTGAGGAAACAATAGAAGAACTTGAAGGAGCTGTTAGTTACCATATGGCGAAGGGTTGGGCTCCGCTTGGTGGGATTAGTGTAGAGCCAGAGTATGATGGTGATTGTAAGATTTTTTACATACAAGCCGTTGGAAAACCGACGGAATAAACCCTAAGGAAAGATTTTTTGTAAAGCTTTAAAAATTTCGCTGAATGCACTAGTCAGTAAAAGACAAATTAATATGTTCGTAAACATCCAGCGAGTGCTTAGTTAACCTGTAAGATAGTCCCTGCGAGCCATAAACACTTTCAGTCCTATCTAACTGACGCGTAGGGAGATCAAGAAAAGTGTTTTCTGCATTTAGAACGTTGGACACAATATACGTTTTGAGGTTCTCACTTCTTTTCCCTAGTCATTTGAATAGACAAAAATAACATTATCGTATTTATGGAAACACACTTTTTTCTTATTTTATGGAAATTGTTTTCATGCCCTTTAGGCATGGAAAAATTTGATACCGAAAACTTAATAACAGTTTTTATCGTAATTTCTCTTGATGACTTTGTGGCACTTGAAACGAAAAATTTACTTTCATGAAATAACTTCGGACTGCCATCATCAACATCAATTTGTTGACCAATTTTTACAGAGATGGAAGTCTAGCAGTGCGCTTTTTTAAACTTGGCTTCCGAGGTTAGCAACTACCTTTCAAGCTTGGTATACGGACTTTTTATATTGCTAAGCTGGGCTGGAATAGGTGGAGTTGAAAAGCTTAAAACCTTCCAAAGTCATCGGGAGTGTATCGAAACCGCAAAGAAAATGAGCGCAGAGGATAAATACCAAATTGCCAAAGGCTTCGAGTTTGAAGTTACCAACTTTGGCTCAATGGATAAAGTGAAATACTTTTGCGCGGTTGTACCGAAAAGTGAATGACGTCAATGAACGGATCTTAAGAAAGATGAAGCTCGTGTCTCATATTAGTTATTTAATAAAGATGATACAATTGCGATTACCCGAAATGGCCGAAATTGAAGAGAGAAGGAATATTTCTCACAACAAGCGAGCGGTATAATCATAAATTAACGCGTAAACCATAAGGATGGCCATGGATCCAAGGCAGGAAGCACTCTTCAAGCCTAACCTGCAACACAACCGATATAATTTAGCTAACGAAGAAAAATACTAATGCTATGTAACCTGAACAATGTCGTCTAGTAGGATGTCGAACTTTATTCAAGGCACGGTGGTTTCAAAACTCTTTTGGCCAAGTATTGCATTAAAAACAAGCGCCGATAATAAAACAAAGCCGCCAAAAACAGTTTGCTTTGAAATAACCTCTCCCAAAAACAACCAAACCCATAAAGGGCCAAGAAGCACCTCCGCTAATGACAAGAGAGCTAATTGCGTTGCTGGTAAGGATTTAGAACCAATGGTATATAAAACTAAACCAGCGCCAACTTGAAACACGCCCATACAAAGCGCTATCGATAAGTCGTTCGGCGTAAGATCAAACGAGAGGTTTGAACTTAAACAAATACCGGCTGAGATCAATACACCAAGAATTCCAGACAAAAATACAGCAGGCATCATCTCTACAAACTTCCCCCATCGTAGGGAAACCGTAAAAACTGCGAATCCAAGCGCTGAACCTATAGCCGCTATACTGCCACCAAATTCCGCTTCACCGAGTTTGTCTGCGACCATGATACTTATACCAATCAAAGCAACCAAAATGGCCAGGCTGGTTACCTTCGTTACCCTCTCTCCTAAGAAGATCCATCCTAAAACTGCAGTAAAGAAAGGAGCAGTTGCAAAAAGTAGCATGGCATTGGCGACTGAAGTCTCCTGGATAGAATATATACCGCCGGCATACGCTATCACTAAAGAAAAACCAGCTACCAAAGCCGGAATTCCAGCTACCCTAATTAACTTAATCGGGTTGCCTGAACGAAAATAAATTACCACTAATAAAAAGCAACTTAGGCTGCACGACCTAAAGAAAAGTATTTGCCAAACGCTAGCTTCTTCTATCAGCCTTATTCCGAGCCCAACCGTTGACCAAAGTACTCCAGCGAAAAAGACCAAAAGTATACCTTGCAAGCTGGCAATATCTAATCGGGTCTGTGTTGTATTCGCTACCATTGTTTATCCAATATACACCATTTCGGGCAATGATATCGTCAATTTTTTGGGCAGGCATTCTAATACCGGCTAACGTGTCGCTAACGTGATCGGTTAATTAGCAGGCGCATCATAGGTTGATAAAATTTATAAAATAAATTTATTCTTCTGAGTTTAGGAGATTAATAATTCTTATTAAGAGCCTGATAATTAACACTTGCAAAGGGATTTTTAATTTGAATTCTTGCTTTAAGAGCTGACCGGATGGCGATAGGCGTGATAGTCATTCCCTCTAAGTTTGATCCTAGATTCGAGTTTTGCGCCTAGACGATGGGCGAGCCTGACTGATCGAGTATTGATGGGATCAATAAAACTTACTACACCATTCAGATTCAATTTATCCGCACTATAACGCCGTGCTGCCAATGCAGCTTCATATGCTATTCCCTGCCCTTCAAAAGCATGATGAACATTCCAACAGAGTTCCGGTTCTGGCCAATCAAAGTGATGAAGAAACCCCACAGCCCCAGCCATACAAAACTTACCCAGATGTTCTATGTGCCAAAAGCCGTATCCTCTCAAGCACCAGTGCCCAAGGTTTTTTAAAAGATCATTCCAAGTGGAGATTTCATCATAAGGTCCCCCTATGAATTTGGCCCGTTCGAGGGTCATGTACTCCTTCATCGTTTTAAAATCGTCTTCGCGTGGAGCTCGTAAAAGAAGGCGCTCTGTTTTTATTTCAGGTATCGATAGCATTGGGTAGACCTTTACTTGAACGCTGTTGGGCCTCAATTTGCGTAATGGTATTTGCTAAATTCTTTAAAAATATATGCCCAACCTCTCTAGAGAATGTAAGCAAAAAAAATATCCCCCTGAAATCTATAAGAATTACAATAGTATTTACTTTTTATAGCCCAAGAAAAATTAAACTGACGGCGAAGATGTAGCTGATGCTAGTTCTTGGCTACTAATTCTCTTTAACTATGAGGTAGAATAAGTTTAAAAAGGTCGGAAGTTGTCAAAAATTGACACCAAAAAGTTTGATGGCCAGAATCTTGGTCGATTTAAAGATACTAGTGCTACCGAAATACTGTCGTCAGATAAAGGCAACCATTAAAAATGATGATTAGTTCATCTAATAGGCACAAAATCTTGAATGTATATAGGTGTATAAAATCTGTTGAACCTGGCCGAAATTCTACAAAGAAAATCTACTCTTCCCAAAATCGCTAGTTTCATGTATCAATCTCTCGGGGCGTAGGTTCGACAGCGACAGGAGTGCGCTGGTACTAGCTTTATTTGTAGCCAACAGGGAAAGATGGTGTCCTACCCCCACCATAACGAACTTTATAGAATTTATTGATACAACTCAAAAAGTTTAAATGTTCTCTTCCACACATTAAATCTAGCTTAGGCTCCTAGTTAAAGCACATGTGCGAAACGTTATATAAACACCAGAGACCGTGACCAAGGCTTAGCCAAAAAACATAAATACGATTGGACAATCCCTACTGCAAAAGACCTAGAATAAGTAGAAAAACGATGCGAGAGTATCTCAACATCATAATTGTCGAAAGCTCACGAACCCGCATTGATGGAATAAGGAACAAATAGCCTAGGGAATCTAGAATGACCATGCAGAAAACTATCGCCCAGTTTAACTCTATAGGAAAAAACTTCCGTCCATTAAGAAGCACCCATGTTGTTTTAAATGGAACTACTAAAAGCATAGTGAAAGTCGCAATACAAGCGGACGACATGCCTGGAGAGGTAAGTCATATTACGAGATCTCTTACAGAAAAAGTTACCAATGCTATAATTATCCAGATCAACTCACAATCAATACTTTCTATACTGGGTTGGATGACAAGAAAAACGCCTACACAGCCCATGCAAACTGCCGCCAACTAACAATCTCCTTAAGGAATATTACCGCACCCATAGCAACTAATATATGTGATGCCGGCGTTACCCCGCCCAATGGAGGTTCAATATAAGTCTAAAAAACGCGCAAGCCCGGTTGAAAAAAATCAGTGTAATGCTGGCTTTGTATGTAAGGTTTGGGAACTTAAATCTGCAATCATTCCCAGCATGAAAAAATAGTCACCAGTGGGCGGCAGTGTATCTTTTTGTAGTCTATAATGCTCTTTCAGCAGAAGAAAATGAATGTCCATTTCAAAACCTGACTCAACCTTAACTTGTATAAATCAGACACTAAACTTTTGTTTAGTGTCTGATCCAGTGCCCTATCTGCTCGAAACACTCAATCCAAAGGAGAAACAAATGAATGTTCATAACTTAAAAGAAGCAAGAATTATGCCGTAAATTGACATAGTTTTTTTGAGAACATAAAACTTAATGTTTTCAATAGGGTAAGCATTAAAATTTTTTTTCAAAAAAATATTTTGCCCTTGTGGATAAGGCTGTGTTTAAATTTTCCACGTAACCTTTTGAAAAGATGAGTTCTTACCTTTATAAGCGGTCTCGGCTTAACCTCTTTAAGCTCATTGTCTATATTCTTGCTCAAAACCCAGTATCCTAATATGTGCGTTCTCCGGTAAAAGCTCCTCGTTAAAAGCAAAATAAGGTATATGTGGGCTTGGTTATGAAAAGTTGAACTAACAGGTTTTCTTCATGTCTATGGCAGTAAATTTTTGCTCCCAGTAGTGCACATTATTCAACCAACTCCTT
>CACPHA010000051.1 GCA_902633655.1 Paracoccaceae bacterium | reverse complement strand
TAAATTTTTCCATTACAGGCGACCCAATGTTGGCTACAGCTTGTGGTCTTTATTTTTTCCTAATTAAAAGAGGCAGGAGACTTCTGAACAAATAAAATATCGAGATAAATAAGTTTCAAACCAGATTTGGCGGTTAATGCAAATGTTAAACAAAACAATTCCTACTGAGGGAGTACACCACATAACCTTAGTTGGGGCATCAAGAGAAGTATCAATTGATTTTTGGGAAGGCATATTGGGTATGCCATTTATTTTTGAACAACCAAACCTAGATGACCAGCAAGAATCCCATTTATATTTTGATCCAGGTGATGGACGTTTAATTACAGTTTTCACAAAAGAAGGCCGACTTGCCAATTCTAAGCGTACTTCAACTGACGTGGGTTCCGTACATCATTTGGCCTTTACTGTCAGTCAATCAACTTTGGAACAGGTTGCCACTCGTTTAGAAGACAGAGGTATTGAGCACTCTGGTCGAAAAGATAGGGGATTTATGGATTCGATATACTTTAAGGATCCGCTTGGCTTATTAATTGAGCTCGCTTTCTATAAATTTACAGTACCAGAAGGTTTTAGGATTGCAGATATAATGATATCTGCACATCGCATCAGGGTAGCTGACGGCTCATACAACATTGATCAAGTTCATGTTGCAAAGGCGATTGAACAATTAACTCAATCTCGAGATAGTTTATCTAAGTCGACAGATTGAAAAGAGCACTTGATACAAATTAAATACCATATCTTACTTGAACTAACGCCTCGACAGATTTCTCCCTTTATTTGAGCTAAAATTTAAAACTCTGAAGTAACTCTTTACTTCGGAAATCCGGGGTTTATTTTTTTGAAAACTTTTCCATCAAACAGTGATTTATTTTTAAGAAAACCAAGGAAATTGCAGATTTTATGCAGTGTCTTTTTTACTTTTACTTCAATGACGCGCTAAAAAAAATTATGAGCTTACATTAGTTGTTCTTTCAAAAGTAAATATAAAAAATTAATTTCCGACTGTTTTGCGTCATTAACAGTCGGAGTTTTATTACAGCAGATCTAATCAAGCAACACACCATATTGCTTAAAGTTTCCTTTAGGCTCTTGTTCTTGATACACACGCCCTCTAAAGTCTAAGGTGTTAGCTTTATTAGTTTCACCACAGCCCATCTTCTTCAAAAGCCTATCAGTGATTACATCAGCTTCAAGGAAATTTCGCTAGAGGAGTCTGACCTAGGCTTTTTACCCAAGCCATTACTCTCATAATTTTTAAGCATTGCCTCATTCATAGCTAATCTCTTTTGAGAACGTCTTGAATCCTCTTCGTCAGCCAGATTAAATTGTTGTCAGTTTACGGTCCTACAAACATAATAATAGTAAAAAGTAATTCATGCTATTTGTTTCTAATCTTACGTAGAATACCACAAACGTTCTTGTTTTTAACATGGCGCCTATGGCTAATCTGGGGATTAAGAAGAGTCCAAAGGTACGATAAATAATTTACTTTCCAAAATAAGAAAAGGTCAAGATGCAGATAATTATTTTGGTCATCATGTAATTAAAGTTGATCTGGGGTATGATCTGTAAACCATACCCTGATGATCAATTAATTTGGCCATTTTTGTTAGGATGCTGCAAAACATTCCGGCTCTCAAATTCTTTCAAGATATCTTGGGAAGTTTGAGAGCTAGAGGAAAATAAATGGGGAAAATCCCGATCTTTAGCAGCTTTGTTCTCTGCCTTAGCGGCTTTAATCATACCCCTTAACGACTGCTCGTAAATATACATCTATTTCACACTTTCTAGTAAGGTATTAGTTTGATTAGTTCGCTGTCTTGCGCATAAATAACGTCCATAGGCTCGAAAAGCTAAACGTTGGGGCAGGAGTTATTGCCTTTTGCCGGCGATGTTCGTCTGCTTCATGAAGATCCCTGATAGTTTTGCTTACAGCTTCTTCTACGAAACTCCATTTGGAGAATCCAATGTCATTGAGTTGTCTTGGTGACATATGCGCTACAGTTTTTTCTGCTGCGCTTCTTGCACGGCCAATTAAAATGGCACGATAAATCGAATTAAGCATATCATGCTCCTTCTTTCTAAAATGTAGAGGGGCCAAGGATATTCTTTCTTGTCGAGGACAAAGAACATTTGGGAGGAAGTTGGCCCACTACTGTATAATGGTATTTTGGGCCAATATTTCATCTAACAGAACGGTATTCCCGCTATGCACTCAGATCATAGCTCCACTGTTTAATGAATAGCTGGTCTTGTCGGAATAAACCGCCTTGCCTTCAAAAAGTCTGGTAATTAGCTTCCCAGCCATGCTTAATCAACTTTCATTCCGCTATTTCAAAACCAGTCCAGAGATCATCCAGCTTGCGGTCATGCTGTATGTGAGATTTCCACTTTCACTAAGGAATGTAGAAGACCTGCTTCATGAACGAGGGGTAGATGTAAGTTATGAATCTATCCGGTACTGGTGGCACAAGTTTGGCTCTCAGTTCCCAAGTGAGATCAAAAAGCGAAGAGCAGGGGGCATGCAGTCGATCATGAGGGCGAGGTGTTAGAAAGCTACGTCACCAAAAAGGGGGATAAGAAAGCAGCACTAAAATTCATGAAAAAAGCTATACGAAGGTATGAAAACCCCAATGAGATCGTTACAGATAGGCTGCGATCCTTCAGCGCAGCAGGAAAAGAGCTTGGCTGTGCAAACAAGCAAGTTACACAGCGATGGGCAAATAACAGAGCGGAGAATTCACATTTACCCTTTCGATGACGAGAACGCGCGATGCTGCGATTTAGGCGGATGCACAGCCTCCAAAAGTTCGCTTCAACCCACACCTCATTTCAAAATCACTTCAATCAAAAAAGATCACTCTCCAAGCGCATCAACTTCAAGCACAGCTGCAAGGCCGCTCTTACTGAGTGGCGCTGCTTATCATCTCATAGAATGCACGCTCCCCAGGCTTCTGATGCTTGAACCGATTTGTCTGACAGCGCTGCCACTATTTATCTAGAAATTGTTAGTTACACATAGCCTCTATTTTATTTACTTAAGTTACACTGCACCGCAATCTGGACCAAATATTGGAACTCATAATGAAACCCTTTGTGGTTGAAAAACTGTTCAAATTGTTTGGTTTTGTTTCAGGTCCTTGGTTCTATCTCTAACATAATTGGAGCAGAAGAGGATCTGCGGGCGAGGGGTAACCGCAAGAAAAATAATAGCTTACATATTAGCCCAAGGGTTCTTTGTGTGGCTCTTACGGCCAATTTTTGGGATGGAGGATCGGTGGTTGGATTGGATCGGTTTCACCTTACCAGCCATAGCTTTTAAAGCGGCAATTCTGTTTTCTGTGCTTGGATGAGTTGAGAATAGCTTGTCGTGTGCATGAGCATGGAGAGGATTTATGATAAACATATGTGCTGTAGAAGGATTTCTTTCTGCTCCATGATTGTCGATTTTAGAAGCAAAGCCTTGAATGGATTTTAGGGCGGAGGCTAACCATAAGGGGTTCCCGCAAATTTCAGCACCAACTCTGTCGGCGATGTACTCTCGACTACGACTGATGGCCATTTGTATAAGTGATGCAGCCAAAGGTGCTAGAATCATCATCGCTATTAAACCAATGAAGCCCATATTACTGTTTCTTCGCCCACCAAAGAACATTGCAAAATTAGCTAACATAGAAATGGCTCCGGCAAAAGTGGCTGCGACTACCATAATCGTAGTATCTTTGTTTTTAATGTGGGCCAGTTCATGTGCCATTACTGCTGCTATCTCGTTCTGATTTAACCTTTTTAAAAGCCCTGTAGTCGCAGCTACTGCAGCGTTTTCAGGATTACGGCCAGTTGCAAACGCATTGGGTTGATCGCTTTTTATTTCGTAAACCTTTGGCACTGGTAGTTGCGCATTGAGTGATAGATTAGCTACCAATTCGTAAAAGGGGTGGCCTCGGGGAACCTCTTCAGCCCCATACATTTTAAGAACCATTTTATCTGAATTGTACCAAGCGAAAAGATTAATCGCCATGGCCAATATGATAGCTATGAGGAGACCCTCAAAGCCGCCAAGCATCGTACCTGCAAAGCCGAAAAGGGCAGTCATGGCAGCCATAAGCATTGCGGTCTTAATCATACCAGAACCTTTTTTTTATAAGTCTCATAAGTAGATATGTGTTTGGAACATGCATTCAATAACTGATCTTGAATTATAGTGACGCTTAAGCCCAGCGCATTAGTGCCTAATATCATTGCTTGCTTGCTTGCTCGGATGGATGGTAGATAAATTGATATAATGCCTTATGGGCTGGAGCGTTCTAATAAACGCAGCGAAAAAGAACGGTAGTACAAAGATACTAAAGAAGAGATGCGGTACCTGATAATAAAGATGACGAAACATTGGATAAAATTAAACTAAATTCACAATGCTTAAATGCTGGGGAAAAAATGACTAGAAAACGCTACATTGCCATTCATACGTTTCATTCCGACAAGTCCAAAGAGGCTTTTCACGATTGGAATGCTGAAAACCCATCAACAGAAGAGGAATTTTTTAAAACTTGGAACTTTGAAAAATGTCAGTGTGTGGCAACTTGGATTGGTGATGATGACTTTTTTTTCTGCCACTGGTTAGCTGAAAGGGATCAAGATGTACATGAAGCTTTAACATCAATGGGTCTTGATGAATTTGTTTTCACAGCATGTTACGAAGCACATATGTATTTAGACATTCATCAACTTCCGGATAGTTCTCCCATCAAACAATCTCAAGCAAAAGTATCCGTTGATGCTTGATAACCCCTAAAATTATCTTCTGTTCATTCTTATGCTTGCATGGGCTTTTCTTGTCGTGGGTCTGCTGCCATTTGCTTGGCTTCTGCGCTTATCTGCACTTCCACAGCTTTCTTGCTAGGTGGAGTGTCGCCTCTCTCTTCAGTTTTTGTTTCAGCTACTTCTGGTCTTGCTAATTCTACGTTAGGCTTTGCTTGTACCTTAGGTGCCACTACTGTTTGCATATAGTTTGCAACACCGCCTCCAACTTCTTCAACCATGTCACCCTCCCCAGAGTAATTAGTGTAAATGTTACGCATTTCCGGCAATAACTCAACGACTTTAAACAAAATGCCAGCCAGTTTTTCACTGAAGAGCCTTTCTATTTAGGTGCTTGTTTGTTTTGCTTTTCTAGATTGGTCGGTGTTCAATCGGAGATTATAAACAGCCACTGCTGTAAAAGCGATGAACGATTTATTGTCCCAAGTTTTTTTTCAACCCCAAAAGCTGCCCAGCCTAAAAGGCTGCGCATCATAATTGAAAGCATCGATATCATTATAACGCAAATTACATGTCTCTTATCTTTTTTTACTCAATTTTATTTTAGAAACATTTTTATCAAATGTTGTTTCATAAAAATTTAGGGGCTGCAAAGCTGTGAAACTAGACGAAACTTAATCGTCATATTAAATTATTAAATGCAAAGCTGACGGCTTAATAAAAATGCAGACCCACGACAAGAAAAGCCCGAAAGAACTAGTATGGTTCCGTTGGGCTTAAGTTATGAAACTGCAATTCGTGGTGCTAAGACAAAGGCTGGTGCATTAGATAGCCTATAGCCATTTGGATATTTGCGAAAGATTGGTGGCGGCAACTATGCACGGAATAATCCTCATGGAAAAAACTCTGTTGCAAAATATGAAATTACGCCAAAACTAACGGAAAGCTTTGAAAGTAATTTCATTGAAACTTTATCCCTGCCAAAGTCCACACGAGAAACGTTTATTTTGAATGGACCAACGGAAGACCCGTCTATACCAGCTGAAGTAGCTTATCGGTCCTACAAAGATACTCAACAAACTCGTATCATGCGTGAGAACCTTGATAGAATTAACGAAAACATAATGCGGCATTGGTACGATCTTTATATTTCCGATGAGACGCATCAGCTTTTGCTTCAGGAGTTTGCCCAAAAACAAAAACGAAACAAGACGGTTGCAGAAAAAAATATACTCCGATTAACTTGTCTAGCCGCACCCGAAGACGAATTTTTGGAAGAGGATTATTTGAAATGGGGAGCATGTTTAAAAACCACCTTATTGTTAAAAGCAAAAGGAGTAATTTGATTTACACTCAAAATAGACGTTCTCGTTGCATTAAGTGTGGTTTTTGGCTCAATGTCTGCCAACGAGAGCGCTAATTTTACCAGCCCAAGTAATAACCCAGACTTCGAGCTGGCAGTTTGGTACCAATGGTTCCCTAACGAGGCTCATCGTTATAATATCGCAATGTTTAAAAAAAGCAAGAAATGTTTAGGATCTCAGCATAATTCCAAGTTATTAAAAAATTTGATGAGATTGTTGACCTTTCCAGTCACTTCGTCAGTTTCAGATTTATTTGCGTTTGGAGTTAATTGGCCTTTTTGTGCGAAAGTTTTGCCTTTATGAAATCGTTTTTGGTTAGGGGTAATTTATCTTTATTCAATAATATCTTCCCTCGAGGAAAATTGCTTCTACATTTGTCTTTCGAAGGCTATATCTTCAAAGCAGTTGAAAAAGTTGATCCGGTTTAACTGAGATTGCTAGTTCATATTTTTAGAGACTCTATGAATTACTTTTTGGGGTTCCGCTTACTGTAGACTAAAAAGGATAGCGGCTATGCCATATGGTATCAGTATCATTACTGCGCCGATGATAATAAAGGAAATCAAAATTCCCTTTAGGTCTCCTTTTTCTTCATTTGCCATCTAAGTGCCTCCTCGGTTCCTAAGCAAAGTGGAATGTTTACTATAAACAAATTTTGCAAATTCGCAAATTTGAAGGGCTTTTTGCCATTTTGCAGACCTGTAAATATAAAGGCTTTAGTTATACGTTGTAAACTCATATAAAATTATCCTGAAGTCTTTAGATTTTAATTCCACTCCTCCAATATCTTTTACGCAGATCTTTTTAAGATCTTCATTCGTTCCACTAAAATCCTTTCTGCAGTCTAATGAGGTGCCCAATTTATAAGGCAGTGAAAGAGGCGGTACGGACAAACTAGCTGCCGAGTTTTTGGAAATTGAGAATTAATGCAATAAATCTAAATGGAAATTTCGCTTTATACTATCAGAATGATTTTTAAACCTCGGTACAACGTCACACGGAGATAAGTAACTATGCTAGCTACCTAAATAAAACCTAATGGTCAAAAGAGATTGGTTCAGTGACTGTTAGTTTAAGTAATTATTAAGTTAGTAAAATGGAGCTGTTATAAATCATATGATATTGCTGGTTTTAAGTTTCTGGGGTCTAATCTATTACTTAAAAACTGTTTAGCTTTACCCTCACGACTACTTTTTTGATAAATATCAAAAAGCAGCTGAGCCATTTTTCCATAATCTTGCTGGTTATCGAAAATATCACGAATGTAAGATAGATCTTTTAATGCGTTTGTTATGGTAAATACATATCCATCGTAATCGCCTTTTATTGCTTTGGGAGCTATTCTATCAAGGCTCATTGAACGTCCTGACCCTTGTGAAGCTAATTTATAAAACTTGTCCCAGTCTATTCCAAAATCTCTTGCTGCTTTCATAGCTTCGACGACAAGTGTCGCGGTTCCAAGTGCTAAAAAATTGGAAATTAATTTCGTTTTAGCGCCTGTACCAATATCGCCAAAACGTTCAATAGTTTGACAACAAGGTTTTAAAAAAGTTTTGATCTCATCAAAATCTTCTAATTTGCATCCAACGATTGCTCCTAACGCGGCAGTCTCTGCTTGGCACTGTCCACCGGTTAAAGGGGCTTCTGCATACCTAAGTTCAGCAGAGAATGCTTTAGTCCAGAAGTTCTCTACTGCCGCCACTTCGTTGGTTGTACAGTCGATAATTAAAGCGTTTCTTTCCAAGTGTGGAACAATTTTAGCCAATACAGAGCTTACCGTCTTTGAATTGGGTAAGCATAATATTACAGCACGTGACTTTTTTGCGACTTCCATTAGAGATGGTCGTTCCTGTGCTCCACTCGCAATCAAGCGGTCAATTGGCTCTCTATTTTTATGTGCAAATATATTTACTTCAAAGTCATTTAAAAGAAGATTTTGCACCATGCCAGTTCCGATGATACCTGATCCAATAAATCCTATTTTTTTTGGGCTTTTTTTTGTCAATGCAATGACCTTTGAAATTCAATAAAATTTTCTTGCTTAGATGACATCCGAGTTCTTTTTGAGAATATATTCAAAACATGGTTTCGTGAGTTTAACCTACCAATAAAAGCGACTTATTATACGTCTCCATTTTTTCCAATCCTCTGCTGGTTACGCTCCTAAGAAAATTTCTATGCATTCAATACTATATAAATGAAATAGACAAACAATTTGGTGTCATTTAGTTACTCGGGCTAAGTTGACGAGTCGAAATATACTTATTCCAAAACGCCATACCTAAAATCCAAAGCAATGTCGACAAGTGTCGCAGATAAAAAGTGTTGAAACTAAATATGCCTTAGGCTTCACAATACGTAGTTTGGGTCATCCACTGCATGATTTCTTATGATCAGTTCAATGTCCGGCGGAGATGGTTGATCATATTGCCGGATGGAGTTAAAACGCTCAAGTTCATATGTTTTACTTTAAGTATCCACTAGAGATCCTCTAACAGCAGGTGTCGACAGCCAGAAAGTGTTTTGGCCGGAATACAAATATGGAAAAAGATAACCAGTTAAATATATTTGATTAGGGTCTTATGAGAAATTATTCCACTAAATTTTGTTATTATGTTTAGGCGTGGTAGTTATTCACTGATCGAAGACTTTGGCATATTTGAAAGATTTATTAAGTAATTTGATTGATTGGTTTTTTCTCGTGAACTAGTCCTACTTGAGGGTATATATGTAAGAGTTGAATCGCTGAAAATCAAAAAATGATCTTTAACATTTTAAAAGTGAAGTCTATTCCAAAACTTTTTTGGACATCGGTTGAAACACTTACAATCAGGCCAGCATCCGTTCCCGTTTTAATGCTCTTGATTGGGTTAACAATTTTTGGTTTAGGCGAGGCATTGTTGATTGCCGCTGGCATTGGCGTTAGCCCGTGGACAGTTCTTGCGCAAGGAGTATCCAAACATTGGGCTTGTTCTATTGGCACGTCCACTGCTGTTATAAGTTCATGCGTATTACTCTTGTGGTTGCCATTAAAGCAAATACCAGGCCTCGGAACTTTTTTAAATATAGTTGTAATTGCACTTGTGATAGATTTTAGCCTTCCTTATTTACCAAGCTTTGAGACAACTATATTAAAGGTTTTGTTAGCTGCGGCAGGTGTTTTTGTGACTGGAGTTGGTGGCGCGATTTATCTAATATCTAATCTAGGTCCTGGTCCAAGGGATGGATTAATGACTGGCCTTCAACGCATTACACATCTGCCAATAGCCGGTGTAAGGGGAGGCATTGAAGTCACAGTTGTAATTCTTGGATGGTTGCTCGGTGGTGTTGTAGGTTTAGGAACGCTTCTATTCGCTTTTGGGATTGGACCGGCTTTGGCAATATCAATTTTACTATTGAGGCATTTATTCAACGAACAGTTGTAAAATAGATATTAGAAGATCCTACATAACGCGTAGACTTCCTCAAATATTCAATAGGTCTATTGTTTTACACTCACGCATTGTAGGCGCTCAGATAAGATACAAGCCGCGGCTTTTCAAAAGTTGAATCTTATCCATTAGAACGTTTCAATAACGGATTTATCTGCGGAAATTATTTCTGCTACTCAAGTGCAACATGGACAAGGGTCTGTTCTAGTTACACCTCCCAAAGACCGTATAATTTCACCAAGATGATTTAGTCTTGACTGAAAAGTATCTAAAGCATCACGTTCGTTGATGCCTTCAACTTCTCCATCTACTACAACAGGTTTGCCTTTAACCCAGCTATGGGTGACATCACTTGCCCTCGCATGCCATACTAGAGAGGTCACTGTTCCATAAAACGGCTGCATATGTGGCCTGTCTAAAGCTACTGAAATAATATCTGCTTCATATCCCACTTTTAGGCGTCCGATACGATCGCCGAGACCTATAACATCAGCTGCACCGGCTGTGGCGAGTTCCAAAGCCTCGTAGCTAGAAAGTGCTTTATAATCACTGGCCGCTAATCTTGTAGCGCTCAACATTACTCGCATAATTTCAAATGGATCATTTAAGAGCCAATCTGACGCCATGCCACTTCGTATGCCCTTTGACCTGGCGCCATTCAGGTCAGGATAGGTGCCGCGACGTGGATAAATGCTAGCGGCGTGGGCGTAACCAATATCGTGCTCTAGAGCAGCATTTAGATCAGAATTATCAGCAAAAGTAAGATGTGCTAGCACCCAATCTGAACCCAATAAGCCGAGATCGCCTAGCCAGGTTACCGGACCAACACCGGTTTTTTTTCGAATGTAATCCACTTCTTGACGAGATTGTGCTGCGTGCGTGTGCAGGCCCCAACCATTTTTACGGGCTTCTTTTACACATTCCCTAAATAGGCCCTCGGAAACTGTATCAATAGCATGTGGACCTAAACGAGATGTAACTAACCCGTTATTGCGTCCATGCCATCGGTTCGCGGCCTCCACTCCATTCCGTAGTGTACGTTCACCAATTTTGGAAAAACGGGTATAATCTCCATTTGGGATTAGGTTCTTGTCTACATCTAATATTTCGGTAGCAAGCTGCATCCTTAATCCCGTTGCAAGAGCAGCCGCGCCCATATCGTCAGGAGCGTACCAGAAGTCGTTTAAAGTTGTGATGCCAGCTTTAGCCATCTCCAAAACGCCAAGTTTTGCCATAATCGCCCAGTCGTCTGATTCAATTAGGCCTTCTCCGCGAAATGCTACGGTATAAAGGGCACGACCGCCTTCGCCATCTTCAGACTGAGCTCTGAACACCGTTGAAGCAGCATGACAATGCGAATTAACAAAACCTGGTAACAAGGCGTTATTTGGCAATTCAACTACATTTTTGGCCTGCCAATTTTCTGGCATTTTTGACCCAAGATATTTGATCTTCCCATCTTTGATTGCCACTTCGCCATTTTGAATGGAATCTGCAAACCCATTAACAGGGAAAATCCATTTTGCCCTAATTAACAAATCTACTTCAATCTTCAATAAACCCATTTTTCAACCATTTGACTTAATGTATATATGTTATAGTGACCGATCCTTGGCTATATAAACAATAGGAAACATATTCTTAGTCAACCAAAACCACTGTGAAAGATTTGTTCATAATCTTTTTATCTGCCGTAAGACCTGATGCCTAAATTCCCCACATTTGAGTTGGGCTTCTGGCTGCTCCTTGGCGTCATTAATAAATTACATCGGCTTCTAAAGGCCGTTGTAAGCTGTTGGGGCTTTGGAAACTAGTTGATGTTCCACAATGCTGGTTCCTTTCTGCAATCATATTCCAGAAGGTTTGGACAACCATCTGAAAACTATAGGCTGTGTGATATATGGATAATTTCTTGAACAACTAAAAACTTCAAAAAACTAAAATGCTTTACTCTAGTTTCGATGAGAAGAGTAAATACATGAACAATCGATTTGTTAGCCACATAAAATTTACTGTGAAACTGGGTTGCGTTGAAGATTTCCTTAAGGCTCAATCAAGGGCCGATACTGACCCACTTTTTTCATACCTTAAGACATTTACAATTCAAACAGAAGAAAATGCATTTGTTGTCACAAATATTTATGACGAGATCGACCAAGTGATGTCTACTCAAGATAAGGCTTTAGCTTGGCTAGATGAAATTGAGCCACTGCATGTTACCACTGAAAACGAAAGTAGAACTGAAGCTTGGTTGGGCACTATTACGCAAGGAAGGTGTGAAATAGTTCCTTGTTAAAAATATTGACTGCGGCCCTAGTTACGTTCTTTAATACCGGTTGGCAGTTAACAATTGAGATTATCAATAGTTTGAAGGCAAAAATTATTTAATGTGGCAAGGCGAACTCTTACATATCCACACAACTCCAGCTGCTGGGCATGATATGGAAAGTCATAAATCAGGACTATTATTTGCTGAGTCAGGCATAGAGGGAGATCGCTATCAACGAGGAACCGGCAAGTATTCTGAAATAGAGGATATTCGCGAAGTAACCCTTATTGAGATCGAGACTTTAGAAGCCCTAAAGCGTGACCATAACATTATTCTAGAACCAATGGAACATCATCGTAACTTGACCACGCGGGACGTGCCATTAAATTATCTGGTCGGTAAGCGCTTTCGCGTGGGAGAGGTATTGCTTATCGGGGGAAGACTTAATACTCCTTGCCGTTATCTCAATTCGGTTACTAGAAAAGATGTTTGTGATTTGATGGAGCATAGATCAGGACTGAATTGTTCCATATTGGAAAGTGGTACAGTAAACGTTGGTGACAAAATTCAACTTTTTTAGTTATCTGCTTCTTTTGAATACCTTTTATAGCCTCAGGAAAAGAGTATGCCTCTCGTTAATATCTGATTTAAAAGGGATGAATTTTACGGTGTGGGCAGTTATTGGGAAATGTTTCAAGTCTCGCGACGCAGCGCAATCTAAAAGCTTTGCCGCCCATCGATTTCCACTTGAAATCATGCCACTCTGAGGGTGTTGCTGTTAGTTGTCTTTTCATTTGAGTTAGCAGTCGCGTAAAGTGATAAATCCCGTTAGCAGGTCTTCGAATAACCTATTCAAATAGTCCTGATTAACCGGCTCGATAAAAAGTGCACCAGTATAGCCGTCATCCCGCAACACGCCGAGCATTGCAGATTCTTTAAGGGTGCCGTGGTCAAAATTTGTTTGAAGCGCACCCATTCGTGTCTGTCTAAGGTGAACATGTGCGGCATATGGCATGAGTGGATCGATTTCGTCTTGTCGATAACCAAGGCAGGTGGAATGTGAGTAATCTAATGCGAGCTTGACGCCTTCACTATTTTTTCATTCTCCAAAATAGAAGAATTTGATAAAAAAATATTTAAAGGTAAATCAACCGTTGTCCCTCGTGCTGTTAAATTATGCATGTGATTACCGTTGCCTAAAAAGTTAGGATCTTTCTCAATTTATGATGATCAATCGAATTTTTTCGAAAATTTAATACGACCTACCAGATAAAAAACGAAGAGCATCCGAAGTGCAGAGGGAAAAGCTTAATTAAATTACTTGATATATTGCTGTATTGCATCATAATGCTAAAAGTCGTGTGAGAATTTTTCTTTTAGCGATTAATTTGCAACTTTCCAGGATGAGCAAACGAAACAAAAGTAACGTTTGATGGGAAGTGACAACTTTTGGTTTTGGAATTGGGTACCAGACAACCGCAACGCTACATTTGACAGACTAGAAACCGATAATTCAAGATAATTTTCTTGAGTGAATCTCTAGTTAATGGCAATTAAAATTAAAATGATCTATGGAGCTGAGCCTGTTTTATTAATTCGGTTTTGTATTCCTCAAGTAATTTACAATTCCTCTAAAAAGGTATAAATATATTTCACCGTTGGACAAAATGTGATATGCAACGACCTCTTAATCCATCATTTAAGCACTTTTATCTTTGATTTCATAGAGTACATTTAACGATGATATTATCGAGTTTGCATGATTGGAGTTCATATGATTGATTATTCGATCAGATGAGTCTCTGAGTCATTTTGGCAGTCTATTATCATCATTTAAGTCATCTGACATTATAACCTCTCTCACCTATTATTTATTTGACCAAATTAAAGTCACGCGCATTGTTCAGCCTGAGATATTGAGACCAAAGGTTATAAGAGTTTATTTTCAATAATTATGGCTGTTAAATCACAACTCCAAAGTCTTCAAAAATTGGATTACTTGGACATAAATCTTTATTCCATCAGGTCCTTTGCGAGTTTTTCGGAAGGCTTCTGATTTTGTCAATTTATAAAATCGTCTTTCGACCTCCATGTGCTGGGAGACACGTAAAGTGTATGATATTCGCTTGTATCGCCTTTTATTAAGTTAAAGTTTTTGAACACAACATCTTTTCTTAAATTGCTATCACGATCTCGCTATAACTCTTTAAAAACGTATTCTAAATTAAGGGAAATTTTGAACCTATTCATCGCTATGTATATTGAGTTAACTCCAGTCCAGTGGGCAACATTTTTCACAATCTAAAACTTTAATTTGGTTGACTTAATATCGGTTTTTCTTATGCAAACCGAGGCCACATCTATTACCTATATTCATTTTTATATTTTCCGACAAAAACTGTCAAGTTTGTCTTGACATTACCTGGTCTTTGGAATTCTGTTGAGTAACCTCGCCCAGCTATTCAAACAAAGAAGCAAGGCGCTCAATGTCTATGCTTCAAGCATAGTATGCATTTTCGTTTTTCTTTTCTGGAGTGACTTATGGCTGACAATAAAAATAAATGCGATGATTTACCTTCAGAAAAATCTACACAAAAATTCAAACTTAGTTCTTGCGAGGCTAAAGTACTTAAGGTGGCTCGATATTATTTTATGACTTTCGCTGAACCGTCAAAACAAACCTGGCTTGATGCAAACGATTATTCAATTAAAAACTTCAATTCTGATCAGGGTCCATATGTTGCACTTGCAATATTATCGGCAATTCAATCAATGCGGGAGGCGAGAAAATCTGAATTTAAATTTAACAATGCAGACTGTGAAGTTTGCTCAAAACTTCTAACAGAACACGAGAGAGGGTTGATGAATACCATCCGCTGCAAAGTAAATGGGCAAGATGAAGCGGCGTCAGCGCATGCATTTATCCTTTGCGAGGGTAATGATAGCAGGCAGTTTCTTAACTCCACCTTAATTTTAGCTGCTGTCTGTTTTCCAGATGAGGCGAAAAAGTTGCAGCAGCTTTTAGTAAATGAAAAAATATAGTTCAAGTTCTTAAATGGCTCGGTGCTATTAAAAGGCTCTTAATTGCGACTTTTAATCGATTGATTTAATCGAAAAATGATATTAAGTGAAATTTTGCCAGCAAAGCATCGCGCAAGCTTAAATACTCTGGTTGGGAGAACGCTGGTGGTTAAAGGCTGTGAAGATAAATACGTTGATTTAATCGTTCGGCATTGTTTTTTAACTGAGAAAATCGATTGCTACGAAGAGGCATTGAATGTGGCAAACCATCGTGGCTTGATAGTCGACAATAAACCAACTGTTTCAGGTCTGATAATATGCGATTTAATGGAAAACGATCTTTTAAGTTATCAGCAAACCTTTGATGTGGTTGCTAGGAATATTGAAAGCTTTTATCGATTAACTACATACTAAAATTAGTGTTATTCAGATAAGGTGTATATAAGTTTGCCACTACATTCGTTTATTTTTATACCTAAGAACGGTTTCATATAAATATTTGAAACGATTATTTCGAGGTTTCATAAAACCAAGTGAAACGTTGACCATCGAATTATCACTAGTTAGATTTGTCCTAGCAACCTAAAAATAGTATAGTGGTCTTAAGTTAATGTCAGCCTGTCTATGGCAGCCAAAATCTTTAAAAACATGTCTGAAGTGGCATTTTCCGGTCGCAACCTGGAAGCATCACAAATGCTGAATATTCCGTATAGAGGTAAAGCTAATGTCTGATTTTCGCGACCTGGAGCTATTGTTAGCACTTGAGCGCAACAAGAACTTTTCTGCGGCTGCTTCAGAGTGCAATATTTCGCAGCCGGCATTTTCCAAACGTATAAGTAACATGGAATATCGTCTTAAACTACCTTTAGTAAGAAGAGGTAATAATTTCATTGGGTTCACTAAAGAAGGTGAACTGGTTTTAAAGTGGGCCCGAAGGCTTTTATCTGATGCGGAAGCAATGCAGCAGGAGATAAAAGCCGTAAAAAACGAACTATCTGGTACTTTAGTTCTAGGAGTTATTCCAACAGCGACAAGCTTTGCTGCAGTTGCAACGGCTGAACTGAGGCAAAATTTCCCTAAGGTGGATATTGAAATTTATTCTTTGTCAACGGCTCAAATTGTGAGAGGGATAAACAATTTTTCTATAGATGCAGGGATATTGTATTTTGAGGATGCAGATCCAAAGATTACAACAAAACTTTATAGTGAAACTTATATGCTCATCTCAAAGCCCGAGCTATTGAAAAATTTAACTGAAAAGGTGCGATGGAAAGACATCTGTGAGATCCCGCTGACCCTACTGACACCAGGTATGCGAAATCGACAATTAATTGACGGAATTTTTCGTGATTTAAAGCTATCGCCTAATGTTGTAGCTCAGGCAAGTGACTTCACATCGGTTATTTCCCAGGTAGCCCATGGGCATACGGCCACTATTGCGCCGAAGGAGCTAGCGGAAACATTTTTTGATTTAGGTCTTGTAGAGAAGTTTTACCTTATCGAGCCAACGATTTCTAATACTGTCGGCCTATCAACAAAAGAATATTCTCCGCCACTTCCAATAATTGAAGCATTCAAAAAATCAGTACACGCGGTATTATAACCCATCATTATGGCGTGTTTACTTATTTCAATTAGCGTAAGTCGTCAATAAAAGGCAATATTATTAACATTAAGCGCAGTGTCTGTACCCAATGCCGTTTGAACTTTAAATTTCGTGGCAGGATAAGGC
>CACPHA010000050.1 GCA_902633655.1 Paracoccaceae bacterium | reverse complement strand
GCAATAAGCTTGCTGAAAGAAAACGTGAGTAAAAGGTAAGGTTAGGAACTGAAAATGAGTGAAGAAAGTGTAGAGGTGGAAAATCCGCCCAGTACGAAACCGGGCAAAATTGGTACAGAAAAATTGAAAATCCTCGAAAACATTGAGGTAGCTCTTTCTATTGAAGTTGGACGCACTGAAATGACCATTCGTGACCTACTTTTGCTGAATGAGGGCTCAGTGATAGAATTGGATAGGCTGGCTGGTGAACCCCTCGATATATTGGTAAATGGGGCGATAATAGCCAAAGGTGAAGTGGTAATGGTTGGCGAACGCTATGGTGTAAGATTCACGGATATTGTTGACCCTGAAGAAAGGGCCGAGTCTATCTGAATTGGCATGATTTTTGCCTGGCTATCTCTAGGAGATGCAAATGGCCGGGCTGGAAGATTTAAATCAAAAGATAATTATCGTTGTTGCATTTATGGCGATATTGGTACTTATTTGGCTGTACATTCAAAGCCGATTTAATAAAAACTTGGACTTTAGGAACTCGGGTGATCTAAAGCACATTGAAAGCAGAAGGCTTGCACACTCCTCTGTAATTTCGGTTTTCGAAATCAAAAGTAAAACTGTTCTTATACTTCAAGATAAAAATGGAGCTTCTCTTTTAGATTTAACGGCAATTTCAGCTAATCCCGGTAAGGCCAATGGCTAATTCTGGAAAAGTCCTTTATATCGTCAGTAAGTTATGCGTCTTTTTAGGGATATCAGCAACATTTCTTATTCTAAATAATTCACTAGCCTGTGCGCAACAAATGTCCGTACCTGGATTGCCCGCGCTGCAGGTAAGCCAGGCTGAAGATGGTGTTCAGCAGTACTCCCTGTCTTTACAAATTTTAGCGTTAATGACAGCGATTACTTTGTTGCCTAGTTTGCTTCTTGGCGCAACAGCGTTCACCAGAATAATAATAGTTCTTTCGATACTTAGACAGGCATTGGGTACACAGCAGACACCACCAAATCAAGTGTTGGTCTCAATTGCCCTGTTTTTAACAATTTTCATAATGTATCCGACTTTGGAAGAAATATATTATTCCGGTCTTTCTCCCTACTTAGAGGGTCAGATGGACGTAATACCCGCATTAGAGGCGTCATCATCAGTTTTGAAGCAATTTTTAATTGTCAATACTCGGGAGACTGAATTGGCTATGTTTGCTGAACTTGCTGGAGATCAGCCGTACGTTTCAAATGAGGATGTGCCATTTAATGTACTGATGCCAGCCTTCATAACTTCTGAATTAAAGACAGCTTTCCAAATTGGATTTTTGCTATTTCTCCCTTTTCTTGTGATTGACATGGTAATTGCATCAATCCTGATGTCCCTAGGTATGATGATGTTGAGCCCTATGTTAATTTCACTGCCGTTTAAACTTTTATTGTTTGTGATTGTGGACGGTTGGGCTATGACCGTTGGTTCGATTGCATCGACTTACCTGAATTGAGGATATTATGGAATTTGATGCAAACATAGAACACTTGAGGCTCGCATTTTGGAACGTGGTTATGGCTGCTGGTCCAATCCTTGGAATAGCGTTGGCAATCGGCCTTGTTATTGGAATAATACAAGCAGCCACTTCTATAAATGAAATGACACTTAGCTTTGTACCAAAACTAGTTTTTGTTTTAGGTGGGTTTGCATTGCTGTCTGCTTTCATGATGACGCGTTTGTCTGATTACTTCTCATTTATTTTTGAATCAATAACTGCACTTGGTTGAGCTATGGAAAGCTTGATTTTCCAACAAGAAAACGGGCTGCCAGGGTTAGCTTTTGAACAGGTAATCGAATTCATTAGCATATTTTTTTTCAGTTCACTAAGAGTGGGAGCTTTTTTGTTAGCAGCACCTTTCTTTGGAACTCCCTCTATTCCACTGCAAGTCCGGATTGCAACGGCTATGATTCTTTCAATAGTATATTTGGATCAAATAGATCCATCTATCGTCTTGAACGCTGGATTATTCGATTTCGTAAAGATTATTTTTGTCGAACTTCTTATTGGAATTTGTGTCGGCCTACTTATGAGTATTTTATTTTCTGCCGTTGCACTCGCTGGAGAAAAGATCGCTGCTTCGGGTGGTTTGGGCTTTGCAGCTCAGGTTGACCCAACCTCAGGGGGACAGACACCGGTTGTAAGTAATATAATGACCCTATTTCTAGTTGTAATTTTTTTATCTTTGGATGGTCATTTAGCGCTAATCCAGGCCATACACAAAAGTTATGACTTTGTGCCATTTGGGGGTGCCCTTCCAATAAAGGACATCAGCCAATATGGAATTGATGCAGCAGGGCAAATGTTCCACGTCGCATCAATTATAATGCTTCCTATAGTAACTTTGTTACTGCTTACAAACTTCTCAATTGGGGTTATCACGAGGTCGGCTCCCCAACTGAATTTGTTTTCATTTGGTTTTCCAATGACACTTTTAGTTGTTTTTGTAGCTTTATATGCCTACGCAACGCCACTTGGTTATGCGATGGAGGAACTTACCGAATTTAGTCTTAATTTCGTGAGCGGGTTTTTGATGGAGATAAAAAATGGCCAGTGAAAGTGACGCACAAGAAAAGACTGAAGAACCAACGCCGAAACGCATGGAAAAAGCTCTTGAGGAAGGCCAGGTCTTAAGCTCAAAAGAATTATTCGTTTTTTCGACTTTGTTTGCAGGTCTTTTTGTATATTTTGTCGCTGTAAATGGAGCAAGCCTTATGCTGGGCCATTGGAGCGGATTCTTTAGCTTCGATCTGACTGAGTTTGATAGTGAAGCAATACGGCTTAGTTACGAGGCGGTTGTTTATATTTTATTATATGGGTTGGCAATTGGTGTGCCGATGATAATTGTTGTTTTGTTTACTCAAGCCGCACTTGCAGGACAAATAAACTTTGCTGCAAAAGGTATGGCCTTCAAGGGTTCGAAGATAGATCCTTTACAAGGTTTGAAGCGAATGTTCTCCATGAAATCTCTTGTAGAGTTAGTAAAAAGTATCGCCAAGGTAGTTTTTCTAGTGGGTGCGACCTACTTTGTCATATCAAATTCACTATCCTCTTTATTGACTGCCTCTGATGCCGATTTGTTCAACGGGCTTGACCGTGCCAATTCACTTTTTATTGCACTTTTTATAGCAATGTTACTCGTCTTAGCAGTGATTGCCTTGCTTGATGTTCTGTGGCAGCGTTTCGAATACTTGAAAAAGCTTAAGATGAGTAGACAGGACGTTAAAGATGAGCACAAGCAAACAGAAGGATCCCCGGAAGTAAAGGCCAAGATTCGCCGAATGCAAATGTCTACTGCGGCACAAGCTGCTGAACAGCGTAAAGCACTAGATGATGTCCCATCTGCAACTGCTGTTATAACTAATCCAACCCATTTTGCGGTAGCTTTGAAATACGAAGTTGGCTCAAAAGGTGCTCCCGTGATTTTAGCCCTAGGTAGAGGGAAGCTGGCAGCAGATATTATTGAAATTGCTAGCGCGGAAGAGGTGCCAATTTTTCAAAGCCCATTACTAGCCCGCGCATTGTTTTTCACTGGTAAAATTGGTGGGGAAATTCATGAGGAGTTGTTCAGCGCAGTGGCCGCAGTACTGGCGTTCATTTTTAGGATAGCTAATGGGGAAGAGCTTGATGCTCCAGATATTGAAATCCCAGATGAGCTCCAATTTACAGATACAGGAGCTTCTTACAGTGCCTAGATTAACGTACAAGAAAAAAATTAGTTTTGGAGAAGCGATTAGTTCTGTCTGTTTTTTCGGAATCGGCGTTGTTTGGCTTTCTAAAGGACTAGAATTTTTCGCAGCCGGAGAGACTTTTCGTGCTTTTGGGTTATTCCTTTGTGCTCTGATTAGTTTTGCTGCTTCAGTAAGGTTCACGATCCAAAACACGCTATATAAATTGTTTTTGAGCTCCGAAGAAAATGAAAATAAAAAATAAACCCATATGTAGCGACTGTAGGCACTATTTCGTTACTTACGAACCCAATCGTCCTTGGGGGTGTCGGCATTTTGGATTCAAGTCCAAAAAGATACCAGGGTTAGTCGTTTTAGAAACAAGTGGCACGAATTGTGCTTCTAAAAAATTGAGACCGCGTGCGAGTCAACAAAAAAGGATGGCGGCAAATGGCAAGTAACCAAACAGCGACACCAGCCGATGTGGAGAAGAGCATTCAAATTGCTTTGGATGCAGCCGACGCCGCCATGGACGTCACCTCAGAATACGCAAAAGTGGCGCAGCAAATCAAAAAGTCTACCACTAAATTGACAAGCATAGAAAAGCTTGGCCGTATTGGAGTGATAATTGGATTAGTAACAGGACTGAGTGTGGCAGCTCTTTCAATAGTGATGTTTCTCCAAGCTTCATCAAAGCTAAAGGTTTTGACTGAAACTAATACTCAATTATTGACGGTTTTTGTCGAAAATGTCGATACTTTTAACGAGAACCTTTCTAAACTGGAGCCTGTTCTAAACAATCTTGAAGAGCTAACTGTCGCCGTTGATCGGGTCGGAGTTAGTCTCGTAAGTTACGGTGATAAATCAGATTTAGCGATGGCTGAAGTTCGTTTGGCAGTCGAAAAAATTAATGAGATTGGCCCAAGTGTTGAAAGCCAAATTGCAAACATGAAAGAAGAAACGGCGGTAATGAATTCTGAACTAACTTTAACTTTCGCTGAAACTACGACTGAAGAATTTAAAGCGCAAAACATGATCATGGGAAATTTCACGCGCGCAATTATTGAATCGATGCAGAAATTTTCCGACCAGTCGATAGACATAAAAGAGCAGCGTATGAGCTTGCAAGAATTGCAAGACGTTAATGCGGATCTCTCGGCCCGTGTTGCCACTCTAGATCAAAGACTCCAGAGTGCTAAAAAGGAGGCTCAAAGGGCTCGTACAGCGGCAGCATCTGCGAAACCTAAGAAGAAAAAAGCACCTAGCGGCGATATAATAAAATTCCCTTAACTTCTGCACTCTTAAAAAGACTTTTATGCCATGGAAGAACTAAAATCAGAAAATATTGAAAACGACTCCAAAGAGGGAGTGAAGCAGAACGTTTTATGTATTGAAAAGGTTGTTGGAGGTTATGCTGGGACATTGGGCTTACAAAAGTTAGATGTTATTATAGGAATAGACGGGGAAAGGTTTTATGGCACCAGTCAAGAATTCAATGCGATTTTTGATTTTGAGGAAGAAGAAACAGTATCAGGCACTAGATTTGTATTAACAGTTGCTAGGGGTGAAGTTTTATTTAACCTCATAGCCGAAATGCGTATAATCTGTGCGTTCGAGGAAATCGAAGATCCATTTATATCGCCGTCAGAGATTTTGGCACAACAATTAGCAAATGCAAATCGAACAGACTTGAGCAATTATCTGTTATTTCATGATAAATACAAAAATGCTGAAGTCGTAATACAATCAAGATCACTAACAGCAATGGTTGCTCCACCACTCTGGCTCTTAAATCAAAGAATGCCAGAGGCGGCGTTAGCAGCAGTTCTGGGCATAATAATTACTACAATGGTTCATCCAGCCCTTGGTGCTATTTTTTATTTTATTTTGTGCTCTTACGTTGGGCGTGAGCAAATGAATTTAACATTAAATTTTATGGCTTTTAAAAAATTTCTTTTTAAGCAGACAATAGCTGGCGTGAATGAGCTTGAAGTGCAAGAAACCGCTTTGAAATTACATAATGACTTATACTTCACAATGCCAGCAAATGGATTACGACAAATCAAAAATAAAAACAAAACAGCCAAATCAAACAAAGTGACAAGATCGGCAGCTTGATTTATACGCCGAATATTTTTCGTATATCTGCGCTATTGTTTCGCAAACTAAATAAATTTAAGTGAGAAAATGTAAAATTATTTGAAAAAATTTTTCAGTTTCTAGAAATTTAGTCTTCAATTAAAGCTTTTAGTTTGTGTTCACGTTTTCTGTTGGCGGTTGATTTTAACCCTTCTAATTCACGATATTTAGCAACGGTACGTCTTGCAACTTTGTAACCATCGTCCGACAAACTAATAGATATTTTTGAATCGCTGATTGGTTTTAATGGGTTTTCTTTAGCTATAATTTCCTTAATTTTTAGCCGTATTGCGCGTGCGGAAACTCCTTCAGAGTTCTCATCGGCCTGCAATCCGCTGCTGAAAAACATTTTTAGTGGGAATGTGCCACGTGGAGTTTGTATTAAAACTGAAGCCGTTGAGCGACTGACTGTGCTTTCATGTATGTTAAGTGCGTCAGCTACCACGCGCAACTGTAATGGTCTTATAGCTTCCACGCCCTTATCGAAAAAACCGAATTGGTGTCTAAGTATAAACGATGCCACCGATTGCAAAGTTTGGTTTCTTTGCGCAATAGCTCGTGCTAGCCAATGCCCAGTTGCCACTGAATTTTTTATGAAGTCTTCAGAATCATTATCAGGTTTTGTGATCTTTTTTAACTTTTTTGCATACTCCAAATTTACCGAAACGCTCGGTAAAGAAGACCGGTTCAACGAAATTTCAATAGTATCTCCATTCCGAGACACTAAAAGATCAGGCTCTCTCTGATTTTCAATCGGATTATGCTCGAACTGTGAACCAGGTTTAGGGTCATAATGGCGTATCCGTTTAGCCGTTTCCTTAATTTCGTCTCCACTGCAGCTTGCTAATGTGCAAAGCTCCTTAAATTGACCCTTTGCCAAAAGTTCAAGATTATCAATTACTACTGTCATTGTTGATGAAAGCTCACCGCGTTCGATTGCTTGTAACTTTAAACATTCAGATAACGAACGAGCAAAAATCCCAATAGGCTCGAGTTTTTGCAGACGTTTTAACACATTTTCAACATCATGTACTGAAACGCCTAGCTGTCCTGATATCGTTTCCATTTCACCCACAAAATAACCGGCAGCAGATAAATCCATTAAGATCCGTTCAGATATCTTTTCCTGTTTTTCACAAAGCCTTTCTAGACCAAGTTGCTTATTTATATATTCAACTAGAGTAACGGGTTTTTCACCGAGCAAATTATCTAAAAAAGACCCAGATATTGAGCTACCATTTGTGGAAGGTGGGCGATAATCAATTTCAACCTTTTTTTTTGCTTCAGAGTTACAGGCCTTAACTTCAAGGAAAGGGTTGCTCTCGGAGAGCTCTTCAAGGTGTTTTTCGAGTTCAACATTATTCATTTGAAGAATGCTTATAGCATGCTGAAGCTGTGGTGTAATTACCAAGCTTTGTTTCTGAACCTGCTGGGCTCCGATATTGAGACTTAGCGATGCCATATTAGTTATAAAGCAAAATTCGTGCCATTATTTTTATTGACTGTTAATTTTTCATTTAAGTTTGTCAATAAATTTTGTTAAAAGGTTATAAAACTGGAGTTAGTTTGTGAAAAAATCTGAAGACCAGCCACCTTGTAGGGTATGTTTCTCAATTCGTCTCTTTTTAATATCCGTTTTTGGGTTGATTATTATCGGAGTAATAGACCGGGAGCTTGTCGCGGGCGTAGCGAATTTAAGTCCTTTAACAATATCTATATCATTTGTTTCTATCTTTGGATTAATAGCGCTTCTTAAAGCAGTCTTTGAATACAAACAGTACAAATCAAAAATCACAAAATAACTTAAAGATGTCCGAAATAGAAATTTTGACGTAATCAATCATACTCGAGTTCGATTTCGATACGTCGATTTTGCTCTCTACCGTCTGAGGTTGAGTTACTGGCAATTGGCCGAGTCTCGCCATAGCTGATTGCCTGCAATCGTCCCTGTTCAATCAAGCCAGATTGCTCTACTTCCTGAACTACACTGGCAGCTCGGGCAGCGGCAAGGTCCCAATAGTCGCGGTACAAAGCGCCAAAGCTAATGGGTACGTCATCTGTATGGCCGGCTACAGTAATTGAATTATCGCTACCATCGCTTACTGCTGTTATTTGATCTATGATATCTTGAGCTTGCGGTGTAAGATTTGCTGATCCCGATGGGAAGGCACCGCCGGTTCCAACAGTGACAAATACCTTATTATCTCGTGTTTCTACATTAACGGCGCCCATATCGATTTGTTCTTGTAATTTCACCTTCAACTCATCGGCAGCGCTTTGTGCCTTCTTCTCTGCTTGAGCCTGCTTAACGAAACCCTCATCTTCCTGATCACCACTCAGTTTTTTTAGTTCACTTTCCAACTCCGAAACAAATTCAATCAAGTCATTTAATTGCTCGTCCAACCCGCCAAAAAGAACCTCTTGCTCTGCTTGACCAGTTGCAAGCCCTGCAAGTGAGACAGCTTGACCAACCTTTTTGAATTTTTCTTTCATTTCGGTAGGTGTGTCGCCTTCTGCCTTCAGATCAACTACAACTTTATCTTGAAGGGTAGATACTGCGATATCTGCGGCTTGTGAGATTTGCTCGATCGCTTTTGCCAACTTTTCGGCATCTGATTTTGCATCGTTATCCCCCGATGCGTCTTTGTTCTCGCCGCCCAGACCTTCTTCGTCTTTAGCCCCTTCTGAAAGCTCATCTGATCCTTGACTATCTTTGACATCGCTAGGAATTTTGAGTTTTGGTTGCTCTATCTGAGTGGTTTCGGTTGTCATATTGTCGGTGATAGACGGTGAAGGCGAGGGACTGAAGTTCTGTGTAATTATCGATGTTCCCATCGGCTGTTCCACTATGGGAATTAAACGTTGAACACCAAAAGAGTTTTTCAACGATCCTTGAATTTGCTTAAATTTGGGAACATTCATTTCTGCAAATGACAAGATCATAACGAAAAATGCCATTAGCAGAGTCGCCATATCTGCGAATGTTGCCATCCATGCCGGTGCTCCGGCCGGTGGACATTTGGGACACTCTTCTTCCTGCTGTTCTTCGTCTATATCAGCCATTTTTTATGCCGCTGCTAAACCTTCGCGTGCTTTAGCCGGTAAACTTGAGGCTAGTACGTCTTGGATATTACGTGGAGACTCGCTACGCGCTATCTGCCTAAGACCCTCGATGACGAGCGCTCGATAATTTAGTTCATAGGTAGTATAACCTTCCAACTTGGTCTTTACTGGCCCAAAGAACACGTTCGCGAAAAAGGCACCGTAGAGTGTTGTTAACAACGCGACCGCCATCGCCGGACCAATTGCTTTCGGATCACTCATATTACCAAGCATAACAACAAGGCCAATCAGTGTTCCTATCATACCCATAGCTGGAGCGATATCTATCCAAGCTGTTATAACTCCATGCATTTGTTCATGCCGCGCTTTCATAGCTGCGACTTCCGCATTTAGTTGTTTCACAAGTTTAGGTTCATCGGCACCATCAACAAGAAGTTGGAGACCCCCCTCAAAAAAGGGGTCAGTACATTCTTGACCCTCAAGAGCCATCATGCCATCTTTTCGAGCAATAGCGGCAAGTTCTACCATACGAATAATCATATCGTCCATTTTTTTAACTGGTGGCAGAAAGGCCTTTGACATCGCGCCAAAGTGTCCAAGGAATACCGGTAATGGTGCCGTCCACATGACAGCAAAAAATGTACCGCCTATCACAATAAGCGTTGATGGAACATCAATGAAAGGTCCCAAACTACCTGCTGAGGATATCATTGTTCCGGCGATCATGCCCAAAGCTCCGAGCATGCCTATTAGTGAAGCTAGATCCATTTTGCTGCTCTTTTTTCTATTTCAAAAGGGGTTGCAAATTTAGTGCCATATTGGACAATGATTATGTGGCAGGAGAATAAGATTGCAACCTTTTCGTTTTAAAGTGATAGCATTAGTGGCAATTTTGAGTTCATTTTGTGCGTTTAACCTCAATGCGGAAGGCATTCGACTTCACCGCGACGGGCCCATGGCACGCGATTACATCAAAAAGTTAGAGTGGATGAGATGTAGTGTTGGACAAGTTTGGGACAATAGAACCTGCATCGGCGAAATCAAAATGTTATCTGTTGTTGAAGCTTTAGAGGTTGCTGGACGGTTAAAAAATTTGGACGGTGGTGGCTGGCGTTTGCCGAAGGTTAAAGAACTACAGAGCATCGTTAGTAAAGTTGAAAATCGGCCTCGGGATGTGGAGCCCAATATTGACCAAGAAACTTTTCCAAATACCTTTGCTGGGCCTTATTGGACTTCAGATCAAAGCTTTTACTCGAAACAATATCAGTGGTCGGTAAACTTTCTTACTGGTCAACGCTTCAATAGGTTTTTCCCACGGCAGAAATTGGCTGTGAGGTTAGTAAGAGATTTGAAAATCATAAATTGACAATCAATAAAATTATTTAGCTGGGATTTTTTATCAGTCTCGATTTCGAAAATGTTAAACGGTAATATAATGTACTTGTTGCCTGTTGCTCATAATCCGATGGCGTGTGTAGAATGGAATCGTTAAATTCAAAATAAGCAGTTTTGAAATGCAGGATATTGCCACCAATACATTGATCCGCGTCTTTTTTTGTTTGATATTGAGCCTCTTTACAGCTGTCGGAGTAACATTCTTAATTTTTGGAAGCCCTTTAGCTGTAATTCAAGTTTTCGATGCAAAAGGCTCTATTGGCGTTTTTTTCTTTGTCGATTTTGATGGCACTATTCATGCCAAATGGAAGCGAGGAGAGGTCCACTTTACAGAGACTAACTTGGGGCGTTTCTTTATCACCTTATTTTATTTTTGCAGTTTGCGTGGTTGGAATCATAACTCTAGCCTCTGAACTCTCTGTGCTTGGCCCAATAATCGCTTACGGTATATGTGGATACATTTTCTCAATCTTTATCTTATACGCTCTAATTTTCTATCAATTAATCATGCCTAAGTTTGATGAGCATCTCTTGGTCCGCGGTATTTCGATTTCCTCGTTTTGCGGTGTTTTATCGTCTTTTGTGTATCCAGTTGCAGTAATTTACACACTTGTGGAACCAAGCAACTTTACCATTTGGGGAATATACTTGTTACTGGAACCTCAAATTTTACAGTCTAAAATGTTAGGGATATTCATAGCTGCGGGAGTATTGCCCAATATTCTTCTTTGGCTTTTATTACAATTATTATCGCATGAAAATCAAAAACAAACCAATGGGCGTTTATACACCAAAGTATTTAGTTTAAGCTTTAATGCATCAAGCAATTTATTTATAATTTATTACTTAATGAATGCTCAAAGCGTCTCTGAGTTATTTTCCCATATCTTTTTATTTGCCGTTTTTAATTTTTTGTTATTTGTTTTCGCGAGTTTGTTTTTCCGAAAAAAAAATATGGCTGTAGCGTATTTTTTTTCCAAAAGACGAGCCTTAATTTTTTTTGCAGGCGCTTTACTTTGTAGTTTTTGCTTTTATTCCTTTGCTACAATTGTACCTTCATCTTCTCTCTTTTTGCCTTTTTGTATAGTCTTTGGTTTGGCCTTGTTCCTACGCCAGGTGAATAGGCTTGAAGATGAAGTCAAGTTTAGAACGAATGAACTAAAAACTGAAAAAGAAAAGTCTGATAAGTTATTAAACAATGTGTTACCGAAATATGTGATTGAAGATTTGAAGCGAGATGGAAAGTCAGGTCCAAAGAAATTAGACCTTATATCTGTTATGTTTACGGATTTTGTAGGCTTCACGGACATTTCAAACAAAATAAGCCCCGAAAAACTGATAAGTGAGCTAAATGAACTCTTCACAAAATTTGACGAATTTACAGAGCAATATGGGTCTGAAAGAATTAAGACAATTGGGGACGCATATATGTGTGTTAGTGGATTAAAAGATTCGAGTGTCAGTCCCGCTCAGAACGCTCTTAAAATTGCGAGGGCAATAATCGAGTACTTAAAAGGCCGTAATTCAAGTGCTGAAATCGAATGGAATATTCGTATTGGAATAGCAACTGGACCTGCAGTTGGGGGAATTGTTGGAACAAAGAAATACTTGTTCGATCTATTTGGGGATACCGTAAATACTGCTGCCAGAATGGAGTCACATTCTTTTCGTCAAAAAATAAACGTAGAGCAGAATACTTATGATCAATTAAAAGAATTTACAGAATTTGAAGCCAGAGGCCTAGTTAGAGTTAAAGGTAAAGGAAAGATGAATATGTATTTTGTCAAATAGGAAATCAGTCTTGGTCAAGAAGTTTTCAGTAGTTCTCTGGCCTCTTTGCTTAGTTCAACGTCAACACCGTTCCGGGCAAAACTTCCTTGTACTTCCTCCGAAGAACCTTCAGCGGAGGTCTTTTGTAGCCTAACTAAACCTTGGGAAACTCGCGAACTAAGATTTGTTGATGCACTGCTAGCAGTCGAATTATTCGCCGCATCTTGACTTGCGTCTTGGTCTAAATCAGCCTCTAAATTTGCGTTTTGGGTATTTGTAGATTCTTTTAATTTTGACAAATTAGAAGAAATTTGCTGGGCTGCTGAGCCAATTGTACCAACCATTTTTCCGCCTCCGATTTCAGAATATCAACTAAACCTAGATTTTGCAACAAAAGCAAAAACACCGACACTAGAAATTTTTTCTGACACTAACAATACGGTAGAACTTTTTAGAAGTTTAGTTTTTTTTGGAAAAATTTGCGAATAGTCTTTTAAAAAATGCTATTTTGCCTTTATTCTGATTCATTAAAAGTCACTGGTTGATGAGCATGTCAATTAATTCAATAACACTTGCCTCCTTTTATCCTAATTCTAAAGCTAGCCAATCGACTTTGCCTAATGGATCAACAAATATTTTGGGAGGCAAATCTTCAGATAGTAACCTGGCTCTAAATAGCGCAAATAAAATCTCTACCCCCGTACAAATATTTTCCGACACACCAAAGTTTTCTAATGACCTAATTGAAGCTGGCTTTGCCCAGGTAACCAGATCAATGGCTCCGGCAAACGCGCGCGGCGCGGCTATTCAGCGGGCTGTCGATTTTTATAAAAATATAGATAAAGTTGGATTACTTGTAGCTAACGCGGGGCCCAAAAAGGGGACGGCGGCTGTTTCGCTGGAGCTTACCTCTATTAGAAGAGATACTTTGACCATGATGAATCGCTTGCCAGCTGAAGTTAATATCCAGATTGCAGATGCAATTAAGCTGCAAATTGACAGAAATGAGTGGCCGACAGACAAGGCAGCAATTAATACTCGGATTAAAGAAATTGCAGATCAAATGATTGGCAACAGTCTCACGAAATAGTTTTAAACAAATACTTATTTAAGATCTTATTGTAGTGAATTAGGTGCTTAAAAAACTAAAGAAGAGACAATGGCTTTGTTTAAAAAATTAATGGAGATAAGCCATTAAAAAAGATACGAGCTTTTAAATGTAAGCTAAAGAAAAAAATAATTTTATCCCTTTTACAGTAAAAGTATTTAAACCCAATATTTGACATATTAGCCGCGGTTTAATTGGCCTGAATATTGCACTATAAAATTCTATTACTTTAACAATATTGACTAGCTTATGGAAGAAATTATACAAGAAGCGCTAGCAAAGGGCGTTGAGATGCACAAAGCTGGTGAGTTTGAATTTGCCAGTCAACTATACGACTCCGTCATAAAGCTTCAGCCTAGTCATCCAGATGCCAATCACAATATGGGTTTGTTAATGGTTGATAAAGGAAATCATCTGGAAGCGCTACCCTACTTGGAAACTGCTCTGGCGGCAGATACTAGCACCTCCCAATTTTGGCTCAGTTACATTAAGGTTCTTATCAATTTGAAAAGAATAGATGATGCTGATAGAGTTTTCAGTTTAGCGAAAGAAAATGGAGCTGAAGGAGAGAATTTTTTTGAATTAGGTCGAGAGCTGAATGCGGCTCCAAGGATCAAAATGGTAGGTAAAACACATGAGGCAAAAGAGCCAAAAAAAGAACAATTACAGCCTTTAATGAGTCTTCAAAGCCGAGGGCATTTTCAACAAGTGCTTGGCAAAGCAGAAAATTTATTAGACAAATTCCCTGTTTCTTTTAATTTATACAATATTCAAGGTGCTGCTTTTTTAGGTTTAGGCTTTTTTTGCGATGCTATTAAAAGTTTTAAGCGCGCTACCTTAATTATGCCAGAAAATGCTGCGGCTCACTATAATCTTGGCGTGGCTTTTCAAAAGGTAGGTAACTTTGAGGACGCCATGCAAAAATACCAACAGGCTTTAAAGCTCAGACCTAAATACGCAGAAGTCTATAACAACATGGGGACTATTCTTGCAAAACTGGGTAAAGTAGAACAAGCAGAGGTGTCTTTTAAAGCGGCGTTGAATAGTAATCCGTCAAATGTTGACTATTTTTTGAGCCTTAATTTTTTACGAGTTCAGCTATTAGCGGATAATTTTTCAAAACCAAACTTGAGTAATTATAAAGACCATAGGCTTATAAAGCTACTATTTCAGCACCCGGAATATCAGATGCAAATGTCTATCGCGAACTTCATGCTCGGTAAATTTCAATTGAGTAGTGATTATCTACAGAATTACGATAGAGTGCTTCAGACTAATCCTTTACATACATTTAAACCACAAACAAAAGTATTTTGTGACGGTTATTTCAACTTCTTAAATGCTTTATTAAAAAAATAACAAATCTCGTCACAGTCTTTATTACCCAAAAATTTATCATATTGGCGAAAGCCATTGTCTAAGTTATGCTCATTCTAAAATTTTGATTAGGGAAAAACCACATGTTATTGCTCCCAAAATAATCTTTGGAGCGAAAGCTTTTCATTTTTCGAATGATGCCTTGAATGAATTCAAGGCTATCACGAAAAATCACCTCAAAAATACTCCAAATGGCTCTAAAGTGATGGTTTCTTTTGGTGAAATTGATTGTCGCGCAAATGAAGGAATTATTGAAGCTTCTGAAAAAAGTGGCAAGAGCCTCAATGAAATTACTGATGCAACGGTTGAAGGATACATTGACTGGTTTTGGTCACAAAACAAAATAAGCCAGCATCTTTTATACTTTTTTAATGTCCCTGCTCCAGCTTTTGACTGGGAATACTCAAAAGATGTTAATAATAAAGTTACAAAAGTAGTGGCTATGTTTAACTCTTTTCTTTTGAAAAAATGTTCAAAATTGCAACTTAAAGCAATAGATGTTTACTCCCATACTGTTAATGAACAGGGTTTTTCTAATGGGCTTTACCATTGTGATAATCGTCATTTAGATAACAGGACTTTGCATTTAATTCAGGAACAATTGAACCAAACGTGATCTTTAATTTACAATTCTTATGCTACTCTTGGACGAAACAGTGGGCGAGATTGTTGGAGGCCGTAGTTTTGAGACCAGCAGATATAAATATTGAGAGAAACCTGTTTCGAAGCCTTCCTAATCCAAAATAAAAAATAGAAGACTAAAATCAGTTACAGAACTTTGCCTTTATTTGACTATACCGCAATAGCATTCGCACAAGCTGCCAAATAGTGAGATGCAGAATGAATCGGTCCCAAGTACATTAGGAATGGGCAATGCAAAGTCACTACGCTTCTAATTCACTTATTAATGACTTTGATGGCATGTACCTCGTGTTGCTTTAGACATACCTCCAGAGATCGTCTGAGGCTTTTAGAGTACCCATTGGGTAATTTGATTAGATCGGTGGTTGGGCGTCTATAAGTTTAAAAAGGGACTAGCTTTAACAAAGGCTGCTACACACCATGATTTTGGCCTAATATTTGCAGTTTGACAGAGTAGCTTTGTGGTAATTTGATAAATGGAAGATATTAAAAAACTTGTACAACAGGCGCTCTTAAAGGGTGTTGAAATGCATAAGAATGGGAATCTAGATCTTGCGACCCAGCTCTATAGGTCTGTACTCAAGATTATTCCAAGGCACGCAGATGCGCAGTACAATTTGGGTATAATTTCTTTAGATAATGGAAATTTTTTTGAGGCAAAGGCGCATTTTAGGGTAGCTGTTGAAGAAAATTCCAATAACCCGCAACACTGGATAAGTTATATAGATAGCCTGCTCAGGCTATTCGAATTTGATGATGCCCTTGATATGTTACGCCGAGCCAGAAAAAGAGGTCTGAACGGAGAGCCTTTTAATAGATTAGAGTTGCAAATTGATAAGTTTAACAAACATAAAATAAAAGTTCCGGAAGATCCTCCAGCAGAGCAGTTACAACCTCTTGTTGAGCTATATGCTCAGCAGAAATATTACCAAACCTTGAAGAAGTGTAGAAAGTTAAAAGAGAATTTTCCAAATTCACCTACCATTTTGAATATTATCGGTGCGTGCTTTGTTGAATTAGGTCAATTAGGGGAGGCCAAAAAAAGTTATCAAACCGCAATAAAGTTAAAGCCTGACTTTGCGCAGGTATATTATAACCTAGGAGTTGCATTAGAAAAAGAAGGTCAATCCCAAAGTGCTTTAGATAGTTTACAACAAGCTGTAGAAAAAAAGGCCGATTATCACGAAGCCTACTTCAAAATTGGCGATATTTTAAGAACAAATGACCGCATTGACGAAGCCATAGTAAGCTACGATAAAGCACTTGAGATAATGCCTGAATATGTCGATGCAATGATAAATAAAGGCCTGTGTCTGAAAGACAAATACGAGTATGAAGCGGCAATAGATTGTTTCCAAAATGCACTATTAGTGAAGCCTGATTATGAAGAAATATTAAA
>CACPHA010000049.1 GCA_902633655.1 Paracoccaceae bacterium | reverse complement strand
CCACAGTGGCGCACTAAAATGAATATACGTTTATCGTTGTACCAAAGAACTCCAAAAGAGTTTTGTGAAAAGCTTTAAGTTCTTAAGATTTAAAAGGGTTTTGTACCAAGGGTGCCAACTGTATTGAATCTTTTGTTAAGGATACGAGTTAAGCGCCAAGCAGGAAACATCACCAAATGTATTCAGAATTTCCGACTACGCAAATAAGATCTCTCATATAGAGATTTAAAATTCTTAATTTGCTTAAGCAATAAAAGAAACCTAGGCTCTTTTCTGGACCAGCTTTAAAATTTCAGAGAGCAGCCGTGGGACGGGATAAAGTAACGAAAAAGCGCCGGAGTCGTGAGCCAGCCGAAAGGCAACGGAAAAGAAAGCGATCTCAAATTGTTTCTAAAATTTCCACGTCATCAGTTAGGACGACGAGCTATAGACGTTTGCGTAATGGCCTGAAAAATCAACTCGCTTTTTCAGAAGACCGGTTGGCGTCTATTCACCGAACTGCCTTACGAGTTCTAGATAACTTGGGCATTCGAGTTTTACATGCCGAGGCTCGGCGTAAATTTAAAGTAGCAGGCGCACTAGTAAACGAGGCAACCAAGATCGTAAAAATTGATCAAACCCTAATTGAGCAGGCACTGGCCTCAGCACCCAGCCAGTTTACTTTACATGGTGCAACAATGGAAAAAGATGTCGTCTTGGGCGGAGACAGCTTGGTGTTTGGTCCAGTTGTCGGTCCACCATATGTTTCTGATCTCGATTATGGCAGACGCCCAGGTACATTAGAAGATACGCGCAACTTTATAAAGCTTTCGGAACATTTTGATGTTATACATGTACAGACTACAAATGTTGAGTCTCAGGATATACCTACACAATTCCGCCACCTTAAGACCACTGAAAGTCAACTGATGCTTAGCCAGAAGCCACCTTTCATTTATTCTCGGGGAGCTTCGCAGGTGCTTCAAGCTTTAGAGATGGTCAGAATTGCGCGTGGCCTCAACATAGACAAGTTCTGTGAAAGGCCTTTTTGCTATACATCGATCAATACCAATTCCCCACGCCAATTAGATATGCCTATGTGCCAAGGCATCATTGACTTCGCAGAAGCAGGGCAGATGCTTATAATTACGCCATTCACGCTAGCGGGTGCCATGGCACCGATAACGATATCTGGGGCCTTGATACTCCAGCATGCCGAAGCGTTAGCTGGTATAGCTCTCTCTCAAATTGTCCGCCCTGGGGCTCCAGTAGTATATGGTTCGTTTACCTCGAATGTAGATATGAAATCTGGATCACCTGCTTTCGGCACGCCTGAATTTGTTTCAGCTGCATTTGGTGCCGGCCAGCTGGCGCGTCATGTTGGTCTCCCTTGGCGTGGCTCTGCTGCAACTTCGTCAAATCTGCCCGATGGACAGGCTGTTTATGAAACTGCGATGTCTGCTTGGGGTACAGTTTTAGGTGGGGCAAATTTCATGATGCACTCGGCAGGCTGGCTCGAAGGTGGATTGACTGCGTCAATGGAGAAATTCATCATGGACGTTGAGTTTTTACAAATGTTAAGCGAAATTGTTCAATGGGAGCAACTTGACGATGATGAAGCGGCGTTTCAAGCAATTGCTGGTATCGATCCTGGCGGGCATTTTTTTGGTAGCGATCATACGCTGTCGCGATACAGGACTGCTTTCTATGAGCCACTTCTCTCGGATTGGAGCAACTTTGGCACTTGGACTGAGATGGGTAGCAAAACTACATCTGTGCGAGCCAACGAGATTTGGAAACGTGCGCTTCAAGATTTTGAACCGCCTTTTATGGACAATGCAATTGCAGATGAACTCAAGGATTTCGTGGCGCGCCGGACACGTGAGGGAGGTGCACCACCGGAGAGCTGATTTACTGTTCACTTACTCAATCTTGAAGGTAATGATATTCTCAAATGCTGATAAGCGAGATACACGTTTATAAAAAAGATTTGACAATTAAAGGTGCTCCCTATCCGTGTTGCGGCGGCATGTGTAAACAATACCGATATATACACGCGGGTTGGCTGGTATTCTAAAGCCATTACTCAGTTTAACCATACTGGTGCCGCCCAGGGCTTCCAAAATGTAGATAGTGGTGACGCGAGTTGGTGCGGTGAACCACTGGCTTTCCCGCGAATTCAGGGCGCGGACATCTGCGGCTATATTGCGGATGTGGTTTAGGCTGTTAGTTCTACACAGATAGGCGAAGGTTCGATTGATGTTGTGGTTGATTTGGTAGCGGGACGGCAGTGGTCCAGCCATTTGAAAGTTCTACGCAGCGGGGGGGCGATATGCAATTGCTGGTGCAATTGCGGGCCCGGTCTGTGAGATTGATTTACGAACGTTATATTTGAAAGACCTTACGCTGTTTGGTTGCACATTTCAGCAATATTTCTTTACTAAGTTCCACATAGGCCAGCTGGCATTGATCCCGCCAGTATTACAAAATTGACAATAAGGTGGCTTATCTCGAGTGGAGGTTAAGACTATTGTTCTGCGGCAGAGGTGTTATCGGAGCTAGCGGACAAATTAAATTCAATATTGCATGTAGAGCCTTTTAACTGCGTTTCTGTTGAATTCGTTTGTCCAAAACTTTTCAGGAGTAATGTGTATTACAAAATTTTTTGTACAGTTAGTGCTTTAATTGCGGACAGATCAGTAATATGAAAGTTTTTCATTAAAACATTTGATTTTTCTCCAGCGTTGCAAAAGAATATTCTGTAGAACTACATTGCCGTTTTGTCATTGTGATGGAGATCAAAAAGTAAAAAATTTAAAGAAAATAAAAAAATAGGTATCGGAGAGACATAGGCGATGAGAATTGAACGATGAAAGCTGAATATCAAGCAGTTGTGATAGGTGGGGGTATAGTAGGTGCTTCAGTTTTATTTCATCTGTCAAAAATGGGTTGGAAAGATGTGGTGCTGGTTGAGCGCGCTGAGCTGACTTCTGGTTCCACTTGGCATGCTGCTGCTGGGTACTTTGCTATGAACGGGGATCCCAACATTGCAGCTCTGCAGGCCTATACGATCAAGCTTTACGATGAAATTGAAGAATTAAGTGGCCAAAACATTGGAAGACACCATACTGGAGGGCTCCTGTTAGCATCAGATCCGCAACGTTGGGAGATGCTACAGGCAAGTCTTTCAACATTTGATGTTTTAGGCATTGATACTGCACGTCTTATGTCACCAGAGGAAGTGCGCGATATAACACGAGGTTTCATTAAGACGGATGATCTTGAGGGCGCACTTTATGATACGCAAGTTGGATATCTTGATCCCAATGGTGCTACTTACGCCTATACCGGCGCGGCTAAGAAATTCGGAGCCGATGTGGTAGTTAGAAATCGAGTTTTGGATTTACAACAGCGCATAGACGGTACTTGGGATGTAATCACTGAAAATGGTAGTATCCACAGCGAACATGTCGTTAATGCTGCCGGTCTTTGGGCTAAACAGTGCGGTCGTATGGCTGGTGTGGAATTACCAGTAACACCAATGGAACACCATTATCTAATCACAGAAGATATACCTTCACTTACTGGAAACAAGTGGGAATTGCATAACATAGTAGATCTTGATGGATTTACATATGCCCGACAAGAACGTAATGGATTGCTCTTGGGCGTTTATGAGCGTTCTTTCAAGCATTGGAAAATGGATGGTGCGCCTTGGGATTACGGCATGGAATTAATCCCAGAAGACATTGACCGGATCGCTCCAGAACTTGAAGTTGGATTTGAGCGTTATCCGGCCCTTGCGGAAACAGGTATCCGCCGTTGGGTCAATGGCGCATTCACATTCTCTCCTGATGGAAATCCGCTAGTGGGCCCGGTAGGTCCTCGCGGATATTGGGTTGCGTGCGCTGTTATGGCTGGCTTCAGCCAAGGAGGAGGTGTAGGCAAGTCACTGGCAGAGTGGATGATCAACGGAACACCCAATGAAGATATTTTTGGAATGGATGTAGCGCGCTTTGGAGCGCACCAATCAAACCGCGAATTTGTGCGGCAGACAACGGGTCAATTTTATTCACGGCGAATGATGATCACTTATCCAAACGAAGAACTTCCAGCTGGACGTCCCCTACGTGTTCCTGGCGCTTATACAGACATGACGGCGGCAGGGTGCCGTTGGACAAATATTTGGGGGATGGAAGCGCCAGCATATTTTTGTTCTGATCCAGAATTTCGAGAAATTGGAACATTACGGCGTAACCTGGCGTTCGATTTTGTTGCAGAGGAATGCAAGACGGTTCAAACAGATATCGGTATGCTAGATATTTCGGCGTTTTCTCGTTTCGAGGTAAAGGGGGTAGGGGCTGACACCTATCTTAATAAGCTTTTGGCTTGCCAACTGCCTGAACCCGGGCAGGTTCGCCTTGCTCCAATGCTGGCAGAAGACGGGCGTCTAAAGGGAGATTTAACGTGTTTCAACTGGGGTGAAGGCACATATTGGCTAATGGGTAGTTACAACCTCAGAGCCTTTCATATGCGTTGGTTTGAGCGTTTCGCTTCTCAAGATGTTAAAATTACCGATATTTCTGACTTCTACGGTGGTTTTTCCTTGCAGGGACCAAAAGCGCGCGACTTGCTTAAAAAGCTCACGAAAACAGATATTGGCAATTTGAAGATGATGCAATGTGTGCCACTTGAAATTGGGTTATTGAGCATAAAGCTTGGCCGGCTTTCTCTCTCGGGCGAACTTGCTTATGAGATTAATTGTCTGACAAATGAACATGCAGCTCTCAGAAGGACTTTGCTGGAGACTGGTGCAGAGTTCGGCACGCGAGAAATTGGCTTCCGAGCTGCTGGATCACTTCGCTTAGAGAAAGGCATTGGAGTTTGGGGTGGTGAATTCACACAAGAATATACTCCAGCGATGACTGGACTTGACCGCTGGATTGCATGGGAGAAGGATGCTTTCGTTGGCAAGAAGGCCGCGCAGAAAGCTAAAGAGCCAAACCGAAAGTTATGTATGCTTGAGATCGATGCGATCGATGCAGACGCTGCAGGTCATGAACCAGTACGGCTCGGTAATGAAGTAATTGGTATGATAACTTCAGGGGGATATGGCCACAGAGTGCAAAAAAGTTTAGCTTTGGCTTTGGTGGACAAGAAGTATTTAAAGGTAGGCACTAGTTTAGCAGTGGATATCGTGGGTGAGAGGCGCAGTGCTAAAATTGTCAAAATGCAGCCCTATGATCCAACTGGTGACCGAATGCGTTTGTAAATTAAGTTTACAGTCGTTTCTTGAGCTGAGTCATCATACGGGTTGAAGGCAACAAACTTTAATGCAGGTTAAACGAACTTACAAGCCAATTTATCTTTTTTATAACAACCCAACCACACCAGGTTTTTATAGACAAATGAAGTGATGTTTGTTCTCAAAGACCGATAAGATGAAATTTTGACATGCTTGAAGACTTCCCTATAAATCTAAAAATGATCAGTTATCCGTTTCGATCGGTAACGTACTGTCCATGGCCCATTCGCTCATCGAATTGTCATAAATTTCCAGGTTTGCTATTCCTAGTTGTCTAAGAACAAATGCATTCAACGTGGCTGCGATACCCCCACCACAGTAATTCAATACTTCCGTTGTTTCGCTGATATTTTTTTTCTGCACAAGCTCTAATGCCTTTTCAGGGGAAAGTAACTTTTGAGTACCTGGTTCCAAAAACTGACTGGCTGGGATATTTTCGCTGCCTGGAATTCTTCCAGGTCGCCCGTATCTTGGATTCTTACCGCTGTGTAGATCTCTGCTCAATGCATTCAGTAACACGCAGTTTCGTTTATTGACTGATCCTAGTGTATGTTCTTTATCTACGAAAATCTTCCCATCAATATTTGGAGAGAATGTTGCAGGCTCATAGACACTTTCGCCTTTTTCAGACTTAAAACCTAAGCGCTTCCACTCTGAAAACCCACCATCAAGAATACTTACCTTTTTGAAACCTAGTATGTGAATGAGCCACCATACCCGGGAAGCCCATTGTGGCGCATTTGTTGAATACAGAACAATATGAAATGGGTTTCCAACGCCAATTTTATGTAAGCTCTCTGCTAGAACTACATAATCCGGTATCGTGAAATGGAAGGGACTTTTCTGATTTGAAAGTTTTCCTTGAATGTCTATGAATGATGCTCCAGGTATTTTTCCTTTTTTGTAATTGGATCGTCCACTTTCCGCATCATACGGCTTTGATGGATGGTCATCAGTGTAATGCAGATAGGTCGTGCAATCAAAGATGCGCACGTTTTTATCGTTCAAATGCCGGTTAAGCCATTCACATGAAACGAGAGCTTCAGGATATTTCCATTGAATTTTTTGATGTTCCATTTGCTCACCTATTGATCAGAATACGCATTCTTATTTCGTCCATTTTTCCTTTGTTATACTCGAACCGTAGTTCAAGTGTGCAAACGTTATTGGCCTCTGTCGCCCTTTGTAAAGAAGTTAAGCCGACGACTAAAATTTTTTCGAAACATCTACCGTCCGATTAATAGTTTTTAACAGATGAACGATTGGACATGTGTTTGTTTGCTAGGGACTGGCTTTGATTGCTTGGATAAAGGTTGGACCAGCTTAGATGTAATGCTAACTAATATCCAAAATCTGGTTTCAAATACCCAACTATGCGATTTTCCTCCTTAAAAAGTGGCGTTTTCTTTACTAGTGGATTGCCCTGTAAACGAATCAAAAAGTCATGCATATAAATATTTTCTTTCACTGACACGAGTAATTTGCCCTGCAACTGTGGAGTTAAATGTGGATAAAATCACTAAGTTGGGGATAACCTTGTGGGAAACTACTTTTTGCATATTTTCTACTTTGCGGAGGAGAAAAGCTATGTATGCTAATTTCAATCTAGTCTGGGGGTAACCGAAATTTCAGACTTAAAACTGGCAACAGATTTTAGGCTAAAACCAAGTTACAACTGTCAGATTACAGATGTTGGAAAGATTTTGGGTTTCGGCTCATCATCCGTGAAGGCATCGGCGCTATGACTACGAAAATAAAACTTGTTTTATGATCGTAATATTAGTTGCAGGAGGTGGAAGGTTAGCTTCTACTAAAGGTAGCTGATGGGTTGGATTAGAAGAATGGGCGTTCCACTTGGTTTCCTTGTGGGGCGCTCATTTGTTTCTCAGTCCTGCAATCTAATAGTAATACTATCCCGCAAACATTTGGAAACTGATGCCCGTGTAAAATCAATAGACTATGGCGCGATTACAAGGAGTTCGAACATTTAATACCAAATGTTTATGCCCAAATTTTTTACTAAATATAGTTACTGCCACTACATATCTATAGGTGCTCCCCCCTCCTGCTCTCTCTTCTTAACAAAAGCTTTAAGTGCATCTAGCCTTGATGAATCTAGGTGTGGCGGCTCATAGGCACCTAAAGCTTTTTTATAGACTAAATTAGCACGCTCTGTTGAATCTAGGGCCCCATCGTCTTTCCATTGACCATAATTCTTAGCCGTTGAGATTAGAGGTTCATAAAAAGCAGTACTGTAATTTTTGATTGTGTTTTCAGTATCGAAAAAATGTCCTCCGTGACCGACAGATTTAACTTCATTAAATGCGAGTGTTGTGTCATCAACAAGGATTGGCTCCATGTATTTTACCATCATCTGGAGCATCTCAACGTCTAAAATAAATTTTTCAAAGGAAGACCGCAGACCGCCTTCTAGCCAACCCGCTGCATGCATTATGATGTTGCTACCAGACGTTATGGAAGCCCAAAGCATGCCCAAAGTTTCAAACGTAGCCTGTGCGTCTAATGCGGGCGATGAAGTAAATGTAGAGGACCTTATGGGTATGCCGTAAAACCGGGCCATCTGTGACCCTATCTGTAAAGAGACGTTTGTTTCTGGTGAACCAAAACCAGGTGATCCGGTCTGCATATTTACGTTCATCGTATATGCAGCGGATGCCACGGGTGCGCCTGGATTGACTAATTGCGTTAATGTAAGAGCCGCCAGCATCTCTGCGACGGCCATTGAATTTGCAGCGCCAAGTGAAATTGGATGTGAAGCTCCGGCAAGTGAGAATGGAGTAATCATGGCTAGCTGGTTGTGTTTTGCTAACTCAATAAGGCCAATAGCCATTGGCCTGTCGTATTGAAGTGGAGAATTCGAATTAATGATTGAAAAAGTGGAAGGCTCTTTACATAATCCCTCTCTATCTGTGCCTTTCGCCATAGCTATCATCGAAAGCGTATCATGTATCCGCTATCTACTTTGGCAGAAAACGTATGGTACTTTGTCAGATAATTCTAAAACCTTTAAGGTACTATAAAGGTGGCGCACCTCTAAAGGAATATCCATTGGCTCTACTGGAGCACCAGATATCATATGTATAACGTTGAAATATTGACCAAGGCGTATAAAATTACAGTAGTCGTTTAATGTCCCTTGGCGCCTGCCAGTGTCTATATCTGAACAGTATGGTGGCCCCAATACTGAAGCAAAAGTCACATGATTGCCACCAATCATAACTTTGCGGGCCACGTTTCTAGGTGTAATTTCAATTTGAGATTTGATCTTACTCAATGCGTGTTCAACGATTTCTTGTCCTATACGTACTGTCATTTTATCTTCACCGATTATGCAGCCGGCCTTGGCAAAAATCGAAACGGCCTCCTCAGCTTGAAATTTGACTCCAATCTCCTCCAAAATGCGCAACGCGTTCTCATGAATTTTGAGTACGTCTTCGTTCTTTAGAGGTTCAACAGTTGGGAAGTGGTATCTCGGTTGATGCAAAGGCATTTGAGGAAGGATTTTACCGCGCTTATTGGATGACCGCCGTTCAGATCGTTTCGTTACTTTGGTCATATCCGAACCCGTTCTAAATGTGTGGTCAACTGATCTACTAAAAGGAAAGTTTCTGAAATGTGTCAGTAGCGGTTTTAATAATCTTCTGATCAAGGGTAATGCCTAAGCCTGGTTTGTCAGGAAGATGCATCCAACCCTTTTGGGGGGCGAGTATCGGTGATTTCACAATGTCGTGTTTAAGAAGCTGAAACATTATCTGGTTTCCGTCATCGAGATTAGGAATCAGCTTCCCAATCTGGTACTCAGCACTAGTCGTAATTCCTGTGGAAAAAGAACTATGTATGCAGATTTTAAGACCTGCCGCTTCAGCGATCGCTGCCGCTTTTAACATCGGTTGTATACCACCGATTTCGACAGGACCGATGCATATCATATCCGCCGCACGCTTCTGGCAAATCTCATAAACGTCATATATTGTGAAGGCAGATTGATCCGCAACAATTGGAATTCCGACTGAACTTCGAACATGAGCTAGTGCGTCGATTGACCAACATGAGGTTGGTTGCTCGATGAAATCAATATCATAAGGTTCTAATTTTCGGCACATTCGAATAGCTTGCTGAGGATCCCAGGCTTCGTTAGCATCTAGGCGAAGGCGCGCGCCCCCTATTTCCCTACGAACCGCTCGAACCATGTCAATATCAAGTGCCTCTCCGCGTCCTACTTTTAAGTAAAAGATGCGCTCACCAGCCGCAAATCCCTCCGCTGCATGCTGCGCAATCTCTTCTACGCTACTTCCCTGTAAAAAGAAAAAATACCCAACTTTGTCACGATGTGCTCCACCCAAAATTTGATGAACAGGACGATTATCAAGTTTACCTATCAAATCTAGAATTGCGAAATCAAACCCTGCCATCATCTGGTTGTAGGCCCGCATCGTCCATGCGCCCTGCGTGATATAAGCCTCAGTAAATATACGACTTTTTACCGCAACCCAGTCATAAGGGTTTTCATTAATGAAACCCAGCTTAAGACGGTTGAGAATGTGCAAGGTGCCAGTTTGATCTGGACCGACATTGCACTCGCCATATCCTACTGTGCCGTCCGAGGCGGTGACCTCAATGAGGTTGACTGAAAAATTTTCAAGAAAGCCCTGTGACCAGATATAGTGTTTCTTTAGAGATAAGGCTAAAGGAGTAACTTTAATACTAGAGATACTTACATTCATGTGAAGCCTTTCAAAGTTTTATAGATTTCCATCTCTAGCTTTAATCCGGATACTGTTAACTTTTTCTTGTTCAGTTCACGTCTTGAATTTGGCAGGCGTGAACCTTCTTGTCCGATTATTGAAGTGACTAATTTTTTGATTGTCTGATCAAAGGTTCCTTTAGAAAAAGTATTTGGATCGATTGCAATAAAAAACTGCCCATTACTGATCGCTTTGCCATCATCTTCAGTGAAGGAGCCCTGCTCTGGTCCAAGTTTGCCGCCGGCAAGTGCTGAACACAGAACTTCAACGAAAAGTCCCATGTTAAATCCTTTAATACCGCCAGAAGGGGCCATCGAGCCATCTAAACCTGCCTGAGCATTTTTAGTGGGCTTTCCATCAGCATCTAGTGCCCAACCCAAAGGTATATTTTTTCCGGCATCGGCAGCTCTCTTAACGGCAGTCCAGGCTACTTGGGTCGCAGACTGATCAACAAGAAAGGCTATATTCCCACTAGGTGCAGGGACAGCATAAGAAAAGGGGTTTGTGCCTATGATCGGTATTTTTCCACCTACTGGGGCAAGGTTTGGGACAGCGTTTGTTGCGCCAAGACCTAAAAGACCAGCACGCGCCAAAAATCCGGTATGAAACCCCAATGTTCCAGCATTATAAGAATTGTGAACACTCATTGCTGATATGCCGTAAGCTTTTGCAGCGGGAATGAGAACTTTAAAACCCTCTTCGATAGCTGGATGCGCAAATCCGTGGCGTGCATCAATGCGAAAACTACTTTCAGACAGGGCCTCTACTTGTGGCATTACATTGCCGTCCACTTTACCGCTCCGCAGATGCGCGCAGTAATACTGAAGCCAATAGAAACCATGCCCCTCCAAACCACTCAGTTCCGTGTCTAAAATAGCATCGGTGAAATATACAACATATTTTCTTAATAGTCCGCTGCCAGCAAGTGCATCTTGGATTAGATTTCTAGCGTCTGCGGTACTCAGAGTTATGCACTCTTGTCCCATAAAATACTCCAGTTCAAACAATTATTGGAGCTACAAAAACTTTATCATAAATTGTAATTTGCAGAAGGCTATTGTGCAAAATAGTGCACCTAAAGCCCTCTGCTATCTATAGGACCGCTGATCTAAGGTCTTCCCTTAGTCGTGGGTTTTTTAGCTATCCAGTTAAACCGGAATTGACGCTTAACTGGTAAAACCATACTTATATAGCTGAGGAAGATGCGCAATATGCATGTCGCAAACTACATTATCCTTATGGAACTTTGTCTGGGTCCTAAAGTAAGGTTGGACAGTTACACCTTCCTCTGCGATCATTGCCTGACACTTTCCAGCAATAGCTCTCCGCTCGTCTGCGTCAGCTAACGAATTTGCTTCTGCAAGTAACGCGTCAAATTCGGCACTATTCCATCCAAATTCGTTCCAGGCTTCGCCGGATCGATAGGCCAGTCCCCAAACTTGTGTTGCTAAAGGACGGTGGTTCCAATTAGTGGAGCTATAAGCGTACTTAGCCCAATTGTTCCAAAATGTAGAGCCAGGAAGGATTTCCCTTTTAATCTTAATCCCTGCGTCACGTAGTTGGGCTGCGACAGCATCTGTAGTATTTTTACGCCAGTCATCGTCAATAGAGGTAAGTGTATGTTCGAAATCTGCCATTCCGGCTTCTTCCATAAGAGCTTTAGCCTTAGCCGGATCAAATGGTAAACGACCAACGCTAGGATCATACTCCGGATGCATTGCACCAGCGTGGTGGTTATCTGCATGTACTCCGACACCTGCAATCCCTAATTCCAAACAAATGTTGTTGTCAACTGCCATGGCCAAAGCCTGACGAACGCGTTTATCTGCATATGCTGGTTCTGTTTCTTGGTTCGGTCTAATTACAATCGTTGCACCCGAGGCAACAGAGGTCTTAGTCCATCCAATAGACTCAAACATTTGAATGTAATCGCCATCAACTTCCCAAATCACGTCAACTTCATCTGCTTCAGCGGCTGCCAAATGTTGCGTTGGATCAGTGCCGTAATCAATGAATTCAAATCGATCTATAAATGCGCCTTTTCCAGCACTGTAACCCCACCAATCGTGGCCTTCGTTTCTCACCAGAACGGCTTTAACACCGACTTCATAACTGTCGATTGAATACGGCCCAGTACCAACCTGTGTCCCAAGCATGTTGGAAGGATCATGAGAGCTGTGAACAATCGCTCCTGGATAGTCTGCCATACCGGGAATAATTGTAATATCTGGTGCATTTGTATTCAATTGTACTGTGTGGCTATCGACAACGACTATCGCGCCTTCAGCTGCCACGCCCGTGTCAGGATTGATAAGTGATGCCATTCGTCCAGCCATAGAATTACCTTCGACTGCCTTATCGCACCAACCCGTAATGTTTCGTGCAACATCTTCGGCTGTGAAGTCATCACCATTATTCCACTTTACACCTTTACGGACATTTAGCGTATATTGAGTAGCATCTGGATTAGCACTCCAGCTTTCTAATAGCATTGGATTGAACGAGCCATCGTTATTGTATTCAACCAGGTATTCTAGATGCCCGGCGGTTGCTGTAGCTATTTGTGTCCAATCATAAGTTCTAGGATCCTTGAGTGCCCTGATTTCCATCAAGTACCTCATAGTACCCCCCTGCTTAATGTGCCCGCTCGCTAGTGCTGGTTGCTCAATGCCACCTAGCACGTAGGCAGATGCAGTGGTCACGCCCAGTGCGGTCGTGCGTGCCAGGAATTCCCTACGACTAAGTTTCCCGGCTTTTAGTTCTTCGGCGTACATCTCAGCTGTAGGATGTACGGCATTATGACTGGCTTCCATTAACATTTTTTCTTCCTTTTCATTGCCTTGTTTCTTTTATTGATTAGTAAACAATCAGGGCGCATATTGATCAAAATCGTATAAAATAATGATCGCGCAAGAATTGTATTACCGGCTTCCGTGATATCTTATGCAATTTACAAATAAACTGCCAGAAAAAGTTATAATGATTGGCCGCAGTATAACAAATTTTTGGCAAATAACGCTGGGACTCTTCCCACAGTTTAGCAATCAAGACGCAAGAGAAATATTGCGACGACTTAACCCCAGCTTTGCCAAGAAATTTTTCAAGAAAGCTTGAACAGCCAAATACTCAAAGTTATGATCAAAAAGACAGGTGTAATCTAAATTTGAACAGCGGAGAAGCTAACTCAGTTTTTACAGATGCAATGCCGGAAGTTTGCTTCCAAATTGTTCGATCAATATTTGGATTTATTTAGTTCAAGACATTATTTTCCTGACTTGATTTTCCCGATCAATATTGCTGAGTGCTCTACGGAGATGCTGTCGCAATTGATGTTGCTATCCGTTTCTGAGCCAGCCATGAGTTCCACTGATGCGCAAGAGATAGAGCCTACTACTGTTCCAAGGTTCTTTAACACCTTTGATTTGACATCGCCCTCAACGCGACCTGTCGAATTTATGATTAGCTCATTACAGGAAACATTGCCTACGACCTTTCCCTCTATGGTTACATCGCTTTTGCTGTTAATCTTGCCATTGATAATTAAGTCTTGGCTTACAAGTGATGTGGACAATGTAGAACTCCTTGGAATATTGCCGATCTTCATGCATAGTAGCAAAAATTAGGCCAAATGAAACATAATTCAGTAAAGCATATCAAGCGGCCACAAAAGGCTTTCAAAAGAAATATTAAACAATACTTTAAAGAAAATTTTCTGTTATTTCGAAACTTGTCGCAACGCAAACTTTGCAAATACTTCTGAAATTATTAATTAAAGGTTTTGTTTTCCTGAGAGGTCGTATGTTACCCAGGCTAACAAATGGATAAAAATACGATTTGGATTGGAAACAAGAGATGATTGAAAGTGTTAAGTTCATTCAGTATGAATTCATAAATCGAAAAATATTTGATAAATTTACAGGTATTTACAAATTCTTCAGGTAGTTGAGATGGATGATTGGAAGCTGGCTGACCCAACTGTTTTAGGTTTTAATGACGAACTTCTCTCATCAGCAATCAAATATGCAATCACGCATGAATCCAAAATGGATCGTGATATTGGTGCTGCGTTGGCCAGAGGGCATTTTGAAGAGCCTTCGCATATCGGTAAAACGATAGGGCCGGTTAAGCCAAGGAAAGCAGGCTCAGGCGCTATTTTGAGAAATGGCAGATTAATTAAAACTTGGGGAGACGTAAACTATGTAGATATGTCATTTAGTATCACTAAAAGCTATCTATCTTTGTGTACTGGTGTCGCGTTGAAAAATGGCATTATTTCTGATGTCCACGAACCAGTTAGGGAAATTGCTAAGGACATTGGTTTTGAATCAAGTCATAATAAAGATATTACCTGGGCCCAGCTGCTACAGCTTACAAGTGAGTGGGAAGGAACACTCTGGGGTAAACCAGATTGGATTGATCATCACCGTGACTTAAATAGTTCCGCTGAAAGCGAATTTAAAAAGGGTACTAAACGAGTACTCCAAAAGCCGGGAACATATTGGGAATACAATGACGTTAGAGTAAATCAGCTGTCACTTGCACTGATGTTAGCATTTCGTTGTTCCCTTCAAGAAGTCTTGAAGAAAAATGTTATGGAACCGATTGGTGCCACAGATACATGGTTTTGGCATGGCTACGAAAATTCTTGGGTGGAAGTCGAAGGCAAGAAGTTACAAGCAGTATCTGGTGGTGCGCATTGGGGCGGTGGGTTGTGGATCAGTACAATGGATCAGGCTCGTGTTGGGCAGTTAATGTTGAACAAAGGCTACTGGAATAAAAAAGAGATTATTCCAAAAAGTTGGATTGAAGAGTGTGTAAAACCATGTCCGCTTGCACCAAATTATGGATACCTTTGGTGGCTAAATCATCCTGAAGTTGGAATGTTTCCCGAGGCCCCAAATAGTGCTTACTTTGCATTGGGTGTTGGAACACAAATAATGTATGTAGATCCGGAGAATTGTTTAGTCATCATAGTTAGATGGATTGAAAAAAATAGAGTAGCAAAATTTATCCACTTAGTCTTAGAAAGTTTAAAACCATAAACTTTTCTTGTAAAAATAAGTTTGGGGCAGTTTTGAGAGGAACGAAGGTATGAAAAAATTTATGCTAATAAGACAGCCATTTGTCGTACTTATTATGTGCTTGCTCACATCATGCACTGGGATGCAACAGAACCTGGAGAATAAGAAGTCAGAAATCAGGAGCAACTATGCTGTCAGAGAGCGTAACGCACTTGATGCTCTGGCTCTTGCACGGCTAGAAGATCCATATTTAGCGGAATTAGAAGAAAAGTCCGTAGCTCAGATAGTATTTCCAAAGGCTGTAAAGGCTGGAATTATTTTAGGAGCAAAGTACTCTGAAGGTTTTATAATGAAAGATGGAGAAGCGATTGCAGAAGTCCGAATGTCAGGTGGCAACATTGGGCCTCAAATTGGCGGGCAGCAATATAGTCAGATTTCTTACGTGATGACCTCCAGTCTTTTGATCTCAGTCATGTCTCGCCCAACTTTTGAAATCCAGGGCAGCCTCAGTTATGCTTCCAGGGGCTCATCCAAGACACAAATAATTTCGGCGCAGTCTCGGGTTCAAGAGTTACATACGCACATCTTCAACCAAACTGGTTACCTGGCTGGGATCACGATCGATGGGAACGTTTACGAGGTCATAAAGCGGTACTAAGATCTGCGCTTGGAGAAGTTTTAGTTCAACAACTTTTCCACTTCTTCTCTTAAGGGCATAGCAGTGGCTGTACCAGCGCGGGTTACGGATAATGAGGCTGTTGCACACCCAAATCTAACTGCATCTACTGGAGATTTTCCCTCTGAAAGTGCTGTAGCTAAACCCCCATTAAATGCGTCACCAGCCCCAGTGGTCTCCGCAACGCGACCAGCATTAAATGCAGGTACTATACCAAAGCCGTGTAGGTAGGCTCCTCGTTCACCCATTGTTATGATAGGTGTTACGACACCCAGATCGACAAATGCTTCCGCCGCACGCTTTGCATCTTCTTTCGTTTTAACACTGATGCCAGTCAGAGCCTCTGCCTCAGTTTCATTAGGAGTTATGTAATCGCAAAGTGTAAAAATATCAGGTTTAAGCCGTGCGGCAGGTGCCGGATTAAGGATTGTGATTTTACCATGCTCTTTTGCCAGTTTTAGGCCAGCCTGTGCAACATCGATGGGTTGTTCCAATTGCGTCATAAATACATCTGAACCTGTAATTAGGTCTGCATTTATTTCTATTTCCTTTAAAGAAATTTGTGCCGCAGTGCCTGGTGAAATGATAATTGCGTTATCACCGGTTTGGTCATCTATAAAAATAAACGCTGCGCCGGTGTGCGCGTCAGGGTCTAGAACCACATCAGATTTAACGTTTGCACTTTTCCATGTTTGCAAAGCCATTTGAGCAAAATCATCACGTCCAAGACGGGTAATTATAGAAACATCTGCACCAAGTTTACCGGCAGAAACAGCTTGATTTGAACCTTTTCCCCCTGGTCCGAGAGCAAAAGACCTACCCAAAATAGTTTCACCCATGCGTGGCATTCTATCTGCTCTAAAAGATGTATCTGCCACAAATACACCTAAAATTGCTATCCGTCCCATATTTTACTCTTCATTTGGCCCGATGACGCCTTTGCGCAATGCAAAGCATCCGTAAAATCGCCGCTCTCCGGTTTGAATTATCGCGTAGGCCTGTTTTGAACGATCGTAAAACGAATAGCGATCTAAGGGAAGCATTGTATTTGGCCCGCCAGCTATGTTTACCTCGGCTTGAACTTCATGCATTACCGGCAAAATTGTCTCAGGTTCGCTAACGACTTCCATGCGCGCTGCCGCATCGTCAACCAAAGTATCAATGGGCATTACCGACAAGACTGCTCGGACGACTTCCGCCGCTCCCGCTTCAATTCTTAAAAGTT
>CACPHA010000048.1 GCA_902633655.1 Paracoccaceae bacterium | reverse complement strand
TCAAAAGAACGAGGACCAAAACTAATGGGCTAGCGACTAATGGTAATATTTTATTTAGATAGATCATGTTGAGTGAATTGGACTGAAGAAAAGCCAGATTTCGTCATTTTGGAACGTTTTACCAATTAAAAATCCTCGTTTTTTCCCCATACTTGTCGGTAATCATTGACCTGGGAATGGAGCCTTAAATAATCTAATTGGTCGCTGATGTAAAATTGAGTTGTTTTCTTAAGATTTTTTGCTAGCCATCTTTCATAGTCCGCACTAATTTTTTTTTTGATTATGCTTTTTTAAGGAGAACACTTATCAAAGTCAGCTTGCCGAATTTTCTTTTAGTTGTTAGCGCTGCAGCTTTGTTTGTTGCAGTAATTTTTGGAGGTAGAAGTGCTCTTGCTCTTACCATTCAAGGTATAGATCAATCGGTTTTCTTAAATTATTTACAGATCAGCTTTGCATTCGCTTTGGGTCAACTTGTAATAGGTATAGTTGCGCCATTTTCTGGTATGCTTGCTGATGAATATGGTACCGGAAAGACATTGATGCTCGGCGTTGTAATGACGATATCGGGAAATCTACTCATTCCCGTGTCGTCAAATCCTATGGCCCTTTATATCTCTCTTGGAGTAATTTCTTCGATTGGTATTGGTATAGCGGGCTTACCAGTAGTTTTGGCCTCAGTGAATCGGTTGGTTAAACCTCAATTAACAGGCATGGCCTTTGGTCTAGTAAATGCAGGACAATCTCTTGGGCAGTTAGTGATTGCTCCCATAGCTGGCTTTTTTGTTCTAAAATTCGGATGGGTGAGCTGCATATATTTTTTATGTTTAATTTTTCTCATGATAATGCCTTGCTCTATTATTCTTCGATCCAGAGTTGAAAAAAATAAAAATCCTGAAGAAGAAGACATTGGACTTCGAGGAACTTTGTCCATAGCCTGCAAAACACCGAGTTATATTTACCTAGTCTCCGGATTTTTTGTATGCGGTTTTCATGTTGCGTTTATAGCTACGCACATGCCAGGTGTAATTGCGGTTTGTGGGCTTTCTTCATTTGTTTCTGGGTGGTCTCTAGGCTTGATTGGGTTCTTCAATATTGTGGGAAGTATTTTTGCAGGGTGGTATATTTCTTATAAAAGTATGCGATATTTTTTATTTTACATTTATATGTCTCGGAGTGTTATCGTTTTACTGTTTTTGCTTTCCCCGAAAGATTTGATTTCTATTTTGTTTTTTTCGGCTGCACTAGGCTTCACATTTTTCTCTGTGATCCCGGCTACAGCGGGGCTGATTGGAAAAATGTTTGGGGCCAGGTTTATGGCTACCCTTTTCGGTTTTGCTCTTTTTTCTCATCAAATAGGGGGTTTTTTAGGGGCTTATTTCGGTGGTTACTTTTTTATGTTGACAGGTGATTATACGGTCTTCTGGTTATTGGATGCTGGGCTTGCAATATTCGCTGCTTTTGTTCATTTACCAATCAAGGAAAGTTCGGTTTTTCAGGATCTCAAAATTACCTAAAATAAAAAAAACTATTCCTGTTAATCGCAGTTGAAAATTCTGAAAATAAATTTTATAATTCAAATGTCCATACTACCGCACTGCAGTGCTGATCGACAACGCGCTATACCATTGGCGCATAGTAGGAAAACTGCGGTATTTCCATATTCGCATGTTTACCGACATCGTCCAAATATCGTACTGCGATAATCTCTTTCAAGTTTGGATTTCTTTCAAAATCCTTGATTTCATCTTCACTCATACGCCCACCTTGAAAATTTAGCGAATGGAGGGAAGCTGCGCAAGGTCTGTCGAAATAGGACGGGTGCGTAGCACATAAATATTGTTTTGCTGCAACGTTATAGCGTACGCAATCGGTGACCAATTTAGGGAAAAAGTCCTGTAATACTTCTGCTCCTGAATTCTCATGAAATCTGTCTTTAGTATCATCCATGCTAAAAGTGCCAAACTCACTGGTGAAGTGCCCCACATCGTGAAGTAATGCAGAGACGAAAATGTTCTCGGAGTAACCCTTCTGTTCAGCTATGGTTGCACCCTGCAACATTTGTTGTGCCATGGTTACAGGCTCCCCAAGATATTCTTCGCCGCCGCAACGTTCAAAGATATCTTACTGAAATGCAACGATATTGCTGCGGTCTAGTTTTATAAAGTCTGGCTTACTCATTCTTCAGTCAACAGTTGCTTGGTTTCGAGCGTAGCCAATTTTGAGAGGAGCGAGTCCATATCAGCGTAACACCCTTGGAGCCAATGATTGCCCGCCCCTGAATACCCCTTGCGGGTATGTAAAACCCTACGGTTATCAACCAAAAACTTTCAGCAGGCTCAAGACGAAACGACACTTCCATCCTGGGATCATCGATGATTTCTCTCTTGCGGCAATAGGTGGAGTAATAAGTTTCCATGTCATCAAATGGTACATCAGTAATAGTGGCCGATGAACGATTATTGATACGGACGCCAATCAGTTCGCCATCTGGTGACAGTTCAATAAGTGGGCGGCGTGATTTCAAAATAGCATCATCCGCACCCGTATACTCGAACCGCGCGCAATAGCGTGCAACCACGTTGAACCAATTTTCGTTTTCCGACCTTAATTTTTCGGCAACAAGAAAGCCGTCGATTACCATATTTTCGCTGCCTTCGGCCGAACTTTCAAGACAGTATAGCATCTGTATTGTCGGCACCGGATCCCGATATGGGTTATCTGTGTGGGCTTGCAACCCAGGCCCGGTATACGCCAGATTTGTTGGGTTTACCTCGGTGCGAACCTCGAAGTGACGGCCGTAGTTGGTTTCGCGGAAGTAACCAAATAGATCCACAACTTCGTCAGAGCTATTTCTTCAATTAGGCCGTTAGACAGCTTTCCAAACCCAAAACGGGAGATCTAGCCAAGCCACTCCCTCAATTTCTTTGGGTCAGTGCTAACAGCAATAAAATAGGCAATTGGAATATGTTCCATCAATTCACTGTCCCAAGTTTCAATACCAGATTTTGTTCCACCCCGCTGGAAGTAGGCGTTCGATGTCATACTTGTTTTTCAACAACCATCTGGTACCGTATTCGACTGTCTAATCTTCGAGTGAGAACGTAACGCTAAGCGTTGAGTCGAAAAGTGATGCAGCACTAATAAATGTATCACATGGGATATCATGCAGCATAATTAGACGTTGGGCATTATTGGCAGACCGAGTGGCGGCATCCCAGGCATTGCACCGAAGCCAAATTGCATGAAATCGCGTTTGCACACCGAAATCATCAAGTGTCAGATAATGAACTTTCTCATTCAAAATGCATTTTAATATTTTCGCGAGGCCTGAAGATTTCAGTTTTATAGCTTGTTACAAAAGACCATTGAATTCAAATAATTTTAATAAATAAAAATCATACCTCGTGGTTAAAGTTGGCACGTCTTGCGCTATAAGGTCTACAGCTTGGCTAGAAAGAATGGGTTCATCCTACTTGAGAACCAAATACTCCTGTCCAAAACACACATTAATGAATTTGCACGCTGATTGCAGTGAAGATTTTAGGTATACAGTTTTTAGCTACATCTTCAAAAACAAATCGCAAACGAGTACTCAAATCTTCCACCTAAATTTCAGTAAATCACATAAATCAAAAATTTTACCGTCAAAGTTTTTTCCGGACGTGTGCGCTAAGCATTCTTTGATTTTCCTTTTATGCAGGGAAATAACACTCATAAATCCGCAAAAGTGAAGTCGCTGGGTCATTTCGAGTTAACAGGCATGTGGGATGATATTGACTTTTTATGACACAAAATGCGTTATAAAAAAATCGTTTTTACAGAAAGTTTAATCATGGTGCTTCCAATTGAAACAACCACAATAGGAGCTTTCCCTAAGCCAGATTATGTGCCGATCCAAGATTGGTTTGATCTTGCTCGTCAAACCGGGGGAATGAATACCCCAGAAACTACCCGAAGGTATTCCGAAGACATCAGAAAAAATCGGGATGCTCACGAAGGTCAATTTTTAAAAGCTATCAAACAAATTATAGAAATTCAGCTCAAATCGGGAATTTCAATTCCAACTGATGGCGAAGTGCGGCGCGAAAATTACATTCATTATCATTGTCGACACTTAAATGGTTTTGACTTTAATTCCTTAGAAAATAGAGTTTTGCGTGATGGTGCATATCAAACAGATCTTCCCGCAATCAGAAGTCTGATAAAGCATCCCGGCCATAGTTATAGTGTACATGATTATTTAGCTAGTCAGACCTTGAGCTCAAGACCCGTGAAATTTACCTTACCAGGACCTTTGACGATAATGGATACGACGGCTGATTGTTTTTATCAAAACCGTCGAAAATTGAATACAGACTTGGCAGAAACGATTAACAAAGAAATTCTTTCGTTAGTTCAAGCGGGCTGTAAGTACATTCAAGTTGATGAACCACTTTTTGCTCGTTCGGTTAAAGATGCGCTTGATTTCGGAATGGAGGGATTAGAGCGATGCTTTCATAATGTGCCAAAATCAGTTACACGAATTGTACATATGTGTTGCGGTTATCCGGATCACTTAGATGATGATGATTATAAGAAAGCAGATCCAATAAGTTATCATCAACTTAGCGATGCAGTGGATGAAGCTGAATTTGATCAAATTTCAATAGAAGATAAACACTGTTGTAATGACTTAACTTTACTGGAGAAATTCAAAAATAAAACTGTTATATTTGGAGCGGTAGCAATAGCATCCAGTCGTTTAGAAAGTATTGAAGAAGTAAGGGAAAGAATTCAAGCAGCGACAAACCATATCGATCGGGAGCGTTTAGTGATTGCGCCAGATTGCGGTTTGGGTCTTTTAACTCCGAAATTGGCTGAAGACAAATTGCGGGTAATGTGTCAAGCTGCAGCACTGATTTAGAAAAAGAATTAGGAATTAAGGTATGCTTGCGGATTTGTTCACTGTTTTGACACTTAATCAGTATTTGTGTAGTTCGAAGACAGATTTAGGTTTAGACGAGCTGTAAGAGGAACAATTCCTTATTGCCCATAGTTGTTTGAAATTTAGAGACAAAGAAAAAACGGAAGGCTTTTGGTGCCAATAAAGCGGCAGTGGAGTGAATATGAAGAACTCGAATACGGTTTTGATTGATAGAAATCCTGGCAGAAATTCTCAGACATATGGCATTGCAAGAGAATTAGGTACCGATTTGGACCTTATTCATGAACCATCTGTGGGAGTAGTAGGAAACAAAGGAGACTCTCAATGTTACATTGGCGTTTCACAAAAAGTCAGTGTTATACACAATGCCCTAAAAGATAAAGTAGGCAGTGAGCCTGAAAAATTATCCATGAGATTAATACAGCCAGAATTTACTGTTGCCACTTCCGATGGTATCAGAAATGGAACGAAAGAGATGAGATACTCTCTTATCGGCCGAGAAGTTACAAACGATAGCCTGTCAGAGCACCTAAGTGCAACCGGTTTGGAGGGCGTGATTGCAGTAGTTGCTTGTGATAAGCCACCAGTTGGAACATTAGCTGCCATTCTTGAACACAATAGGCCAGCAATAATAATGTCGGATGGCTCAATAAGACCGGGCGTTGACTCTGTGACTGGTGAAAGTATCGATTTAATTACTGCCTATCAATTGGCTGGTAGCGATGATGAAAGCCTTAAGAGTAGGATCGCGAAGGAGGCATGCCCGGGTTTTGGAAGTTGTGGTGGAATGTTTACCTATAATACTATGCAGACTTTTATTGGGGTTGTTGGAATGCAGCCGCTGCATATGGTTTCGCCAGCGTCTCAAGATAAGCGCCGCATAGAAGAATTTCCACATGAACTTATAGATTTTCTGGCAAATCTGATTGATAAAAATATTACTCCAAGGGATATTGTTACGAGGGATTCTCTCCGAAACGCAATTATGGTTGCGATGGCCGTTGGTGGTTCAACTAATGTGCTTTTGCATGCTCCGGAATTAGCACGTGCTGCCGGTTACAGAGATTTTGCAAACGAGATCATGAGTCCAGAAGAATTTAATCACCTCTCACGAAATGTTATACCAGTTGTTATAGATGCAAGACCATTCGGACGATATTCGATGGTGGATATTGACGCTAAAGGCGGAATGCAGGTTATTGTGAAGGAACTGATAGATGCCGGTCTTTTGAACGGTGATACTTTAACCTGCACGGGAGAAACGTTAGAAGATCAAATCACACGTTTGAGTCCACCCGCACCTGACGAAGATGTAATCTATACGGTAAGAAATCCATACAAAGATACGGGTGGATTGCGCGTTCTGGGTGGTAATTTATCACCTGAATTCAGTGCTGTGTTAAAGCTAGCGGGCGTTGAAGGAGGTTTGGAAGATAACGTTTTTAGAGGTAAAGCCAAAGTGTTTGATGGCGAACAGCAATTACTAAAAGCCTTAGATTCAAAAGAAGAAAATTTCGAGAATTTTGATATGATAGTTGTGCGTTATGAAGGACCCTTCGGTGCTCCTGGTATGCCTGAAATGCTCGATTCCACCTCTCGTATAACCGCGCTGTGTCGTGATAAGGGGATTGTCGTAGGGCTTATGACCGATGGAAGATTTTCGGGTGGTTCAGTTGGGTTGGTAATAGGGCATGTAGGTCCAGAAGCGGCGGCGGGCGGATCTATCGCCTTAATCAAAAACGGCGACGAAATCATCGTTGATCTAAACAAAAATGAATTGAACTGCACTGAGTTGCTTGAGAAAAAAATCTCTGATGAACGTGAATTTAAGTGGAAGGAAACCGTTGCGAAAAATGGTGGCTTGCATCCTTCGGTCGGAGACGCAGATACTCGCCTGCTAAATCGCATGCGTAGCTCTGCAGTGTCAGCCGTATTCGGGGCCGGGATGCATCCTAATCGGTCAATATGGGTTCGCGATCCACGCACGCCACAACAATCAGCTTTCAAGCCATCTAATCGCTTTAGATAGATTAATTTCGAGAATATTTGCTGGATAAGTCAAACTTTTTCTGTAAGCCTAGAGGCTGGTTCGGGGAGCACAAAATATGCAGGTCTTGGATGATGATTATGCCAACGGACCTTACATCCGGAACGCCGATGAGTTTGTACTTCACTGGGCTGCAGCGGCTAAGGAGTTTCGGGTACGCTTATTTGCAGAGGGGCGTGCTAAGCTTAATATTTCTTATGGTCCATCAAATCGGCAGGTTTTTGATTACTTTTCGCCAAAGTCACCTTCACCAAATTTGCTGATCTTTGTTCATGGGGGCTACTGGATGAAGTTTGACAAGTCTTATTGGTCTCACCTGGCCAAAGGTGCTTTAGACAAAGGGTGGCAAGTCGCATTACCATCTTACGATTTGTGTCCCGCCGTACGGATCAGTCAAATCACTCGACAGATTGCCAATGCAGTAAATAAAATTGCTAAGAGATCAACTGGCAAAATCGTTTTGGTTGGGCATTCAGCAGGTGGCCATTTAGTGGCCCGTATGCCTGTCAGTGGGTTTTTAGTTCCGGAAGTTTACGACCGCATAAGCCATATTATGCCAATTTCGCCAGTCGGAGATCTGCGCCCTTTGAGGTGGACAAAGATGAATGAGACCTTCTTGATGAGCGAAGCAGAAGCGATAGCAGAAAGTCCAATGCTAATGGAAAAACCTGAATGTGATGTAAGTGTCTGGGTCGGGGCGGATGAGCGTCCTGTATTTTTGGATCAGGCCCGCTGGCTCGCACAGGCTTGGTCCGCTCCCTTAACCATCGACCCGGCTAAGCATCATTTCAACGTTATCGAGGGGCTAGAAGATATGGGCAGTAATATATTGAAGCAGTTGCTAAACCATTGAACAAAAGGGACTTTAAATCACTCTGGAGCATTATGGATGCATGAGCCTGAGCTGTTAAGGTTTATACGTAAACAGGGTCTGGCGTGTAGATACTGGTAACCGCCTTTTAGTTGCCAAAAAATTCGAAGCGCATATGTAAGGCACTCTTTTTCCAAATAGGCCTTTGGATGAGGCAGCAGCGCTACATCGTTTTTTGGGTTTTGAGGTCGCAACTAGTTAACCTCTTTTAATTTGGAATTATTTATTCTGAATGCCGATTTCTCGACATTCTCTCCAGAGCTACTCCAGCCGCATCTATCGAAGCATCGATATCGGATTGAGTATGCTCAGTGCAGCTGAGATTGTGCAGGATTTTATTACCGGAAAAAAATATACCTTGATTACGCATTAATTGGGAGAATTCAGCATATTTTGCCAGGTCAACTGTTTTACAAAAATCGCGATAGTTTGTAATTTCATCTAGATCAGTAAAGACGGGATGGAACATTGATCCAACGTTTTGAACCCGCATATTTTGCCCTGTATCTTCCGATAGCTGGTTGAGCCGCTTAGTCATTTGATCTCCAACAGAGTTCATTTTCTTGTATCCGGCGTTATTTTTGTGACTCATTTCTTCCAACATTGTTTTTGTTGCAAATAAACCTAAACGTGGGGCGTTATGGCTGCCGTAATGCAAAACTTTGCCATATTCTATGCTTTCCATTACGTGGTTGGGGCCCGCAATTGCAGCAATTGGAAAGCCTTGCCCCAAGGCCTTCCCATAGGTGATAATATCTGGGTTTAATCCGTATAATTCAGCCGCACCGCCTGGTGCAACGCGAAATCCAGTTACCGTTTCATCTAGGTAAAATAGAACGTTAAAAGCCTTACAAAGCTCTTCCACTGCTTTAAGATAACCTGGCTTTGGTGGAATGACACCCATATTTGACATCACACCCTCCATAACAACGCAAGCAATTTCCTGCCCTCGTGAGCGCAGTACTCTCTCTAAAGCATCGATATCATTCCAAACACAAACCAGCGTATCCATCCATGAACCGGGTGTTAAGCCTGAACTGTCGGGTATGCGTACTGGATCATTGGGATGTCCAAGTGAGGTTATGTATTGGGGATTCGAGCTTACTAATAGTCCATCATACCAACCGTGATAGTGCCCCTCAAACTTAAGAATTTTGCTTTTTCCAGTTATGCCACGTGCCATTCTAACGCCTGTCATACAAGCTTCGGTGCCTGTATTAGCGAACCTTACTTTATCGACATGGGGAAGCATTTTGACCATTAGTTCAGCGGTCTCCACCTCTATTTCTAGTGCCGTGGCAAAATGCGTTCCGCCTGCCACTTCTTGCGTAATAACCTCAACAATTTTTGGGTGCGCATGCCCCATTGGCAAGCAGCCAAACGAAAGCTGCCAGTCGATATATTCATTTCCATCGACATCCCAAACACGAGAACCTTGACCTCTTCGAATGTAAGGTGGAAATGGTTTGTAATTCATCGGGCCACGAGAGGCGGAACTACAGCCTTCCACTAAAACGTCCATTGCCCGTTCAAATAGTAATTCAGATTGTTTGAATTGCATTTTCTTTCCCAAAATAATTATTTCTTAACTCAAGGCATATAACAGATCTTTAGCCTGATCTTGTGCGGTTTCTACAGAAAGTGTATCGATAAATTTTCCGCTTAGCTCATATAAGGCACGCTGCGTTTTATCTGTAAAAACAATGGTACCGTCTTTGGTAATCTGGCTAATACCATCCCACTTCAAAGATTCTTCATTTACAAAAACTGCCTGTTCCAAGGACCACTCACTTGCAATGTCAATCGTTACACCTGACTTACTTGCAATAACAGGGAATCCGCCGACTAAAGCGCCAATGCCAGGCAAATGAATTTTACTTGTTTCCTTTTGCGTAAGTGCTTTTAGAGCAACAAGACCTGAAGAGGCAGATACTCGATTAAAATGTAAATCGTATGAGAATGGAAATGGTTGGCGTAACGCTTCATCAGCTATTGATGTAATGTCTTTGCCATCTAAAGTTGCTTTAAGCAAATAGGGAGGTAATTCATTGGGCACCGTGGCATTTAAGACATAATATTCGAACGCGTGTTGCGCGACTAATTTTACTTCGACCCTGTCAGCGGGGCATGCCAGCATCTGACTAACGCCCATTTGAATTTTAGCAATAGGTTCTTGGACGTTTCCAATCCCGCAGTCTGGACCAAAGCCAGTGCGGTTTAGCACGGCATTTATAACATCGGGAAACGAAGCACCAATCCAGAATGCATTCAAATTGGCCTGCGCAATTTGGTTTCGAAATTTTTCCATCAAGGAGAGATGTAGTGAAGTAAAACCGGCAAATGGGACATTGATTCCCCCGGTGGTTGTATTCCACCAGGGTAAAAGCGAGGGTGCTGAAAAAATGAAATCGGGGTTTATCGCGGCTAATTTGGTAGGAAAATTTAAATTATCTACATTGAGTTCTTCCGCATAAACTCTTGTGAAATGGCCCTCTATACCAGCTCCAAGCACTGCATTATTTACCTTTTTTTGAGCTTTTGTAATATCCCTACTCGCTACAACTATTGTATCAAAAATATCAGTTCTCGCGATTATCTCGAGAAGATGCGTTGCAAGTTCTCCCATCGAGATGAAGAGCAAAGTTGGTTTTGTCATTTTTTATCCTCAATCCCGGAATTAGTTCTGGGCAACAGCTTTTAAACTTTTTTTTGTGCCCAATACCGTTGAAGTCTCTGTAGATGGTTTATAATATTCGGATTTATATTCTAAGCGGAAACCAATTTTCGTAGCTTCAAGTCGGCTTCTGGGCAACAAATTTAGGTATTAGTTTTGAAGTATTTACGTTAATAGTAGAAAGGTTGCCATAAGGTCGATTAGAACGCTATCTCTAGTTTATATAAATCTAATTGAAAGCCTTAAAATGATATACATCGATGCCGATAAAGTCCATCAAACGCTCGACTACTCATCTTTGGTCGAAAATCTCTATGAGAGTCACAAAGTAGATATTAAGGCCGCGTCTACCACTATTTTTGAGAAGCCAACCCCTTCTGGCCAAAAGTCATATTTTCTCTCTTCAGCTGCTTGGCAAAAAGACGAAGCTATTGGTGCCAAGCTTGTGACTGTCTTTCCCGACAACGAACGAAATTATAATGGGCTACCAACTGTGCAGGCAGTTTATATTCTATTTGATGGGGAAACGGGTAAGCCAAGTGCATGTATAGACGGAACTGCCCTGACCCTGAGAAAGACAGCGGCTGACTCAGCTCTCGGTACAAGATTATTAGCTAATCCAAATCCCGAAAAAATGCTTATGATCGGGGCTGGCGCCCTTGCGCCGCACCTTATTGCAGCTCATTGCGCTGTAAGAAATACTATTTCCGAAATTAAAATATGGAACAGAACTCCAGAACGGGCGCGAAATGTTATTGATCAAGTTACAGTGAGTGGCTTAAAAATAAATACTACGGAGGATCTACAGGGTGCTCTTGAGCAAGCTGATTTGGTATCGTGCGCTACAATGGCCACCACACCTTTAGTAAAGGGTCCTTTCTTAAAATCAGGCGCACATTTGGACTTAGTCGGTAGCTATCGTTCAGATATGATGGAGTGCGATGAAAATACGATGTCTCGCGGCTCAATATTCACAGACTCACCATGGAGTGCTGTAGAAGATAGTGGCGAAATTATTTGCGCGCTTAATAGCGGCGCAATAAAAAGAAGTGATATATTGGGAAACCTTTTTGACTTGTGCAAAGGCCATCATTCTGGCCGTATCAGAGAAGACGAGATCACCGTATTTAAAAATGGCGGTGGAGGTCATCTTGATCTCATGGTAGCACGTTATCTTGTTTCACAAATCGAGGGGGAGTAGTCGCAGAAGTTCATATATTTGGAAGTCTAGAAAATTTCGATAAATGAAAACTATAAGGTCACGGCATTTATTGTAAATCATCGGAAAATCTAATTGTAAATTTGGATTACTTTTCTAGCAGTCTAGTCTACTTGACTGTATATCTAAACAAAAAACACCGCTGAAAAAATTTACTAACGGACGTTGATCATTTAAAGTCTGGATATCTGCAACGTATTGATCGGGGCGAATGACCAGCACGCATCCTCTCAATCGATCAATACCCCTTCTGTGAAAGATATCAAAACCGGGATCGGCACAAAACATCTTCTCGGTATCTTTCAAGCCATAGAAGCCCTTTTTGGGCGAGAGAAAAGGGTGAGTATTTTCAACTGCGATAGACCTGTATGATTGTTGGAAAATCACACGAATGTCGATAATAGCATCACTATTTTCACCTTTTGGCTTTAAAAGATTGATTGGAGACTTAGCATCACTTTCTAGCCAATCGCAAAGCTGCCATAGTTTTGAGGATTGATCAGTGGGGTTGGATTGATCGTTGAAAATCATTAACCTCCAGCGTCCGTCCGCCTTTAAGCAATGACCCAGATGCATTTTTTTAGCATCCCACAGTCGAAAAACGGGAGCTGAATGAAAACGCATTCCAATTTTGAGTTCTTTTGCAAGGGATTGATCAATATGGTTATTGCATATAATCGAGGGTGAATATTGGATTGAAACACCAGCAGTATATTTACCATGCTCTTCAAAATAGTCTTGAAAAGCTTTTGGATCGCGAGCGCCTTTAACATTACTACGATTAGAAAACTCTTTTGCCCAATGTCGGTCAAAATCAATCAGTTCTTGAGCAATGCTTTGCCGTTCAGCTGAGTAGGTTGACAAAAGACTCTTGGGGGACTGTCCTCGCAGAACAGCAGCCAGTTTCCAACCAAGATTAAATGCGTCTGCTATTGAGACATTCATCCCTAACCCTGCCTTGGGGCTGTGTGTGTGGCACGCATCGCCGGCAATGAAAACATTGGCTGGTTGCGTTTTCGTTTGATTATCGAATTTAGAGCAGAGGCGTTGTCCTATTTCATAGACTGACCACCATACGACTTCTTTAACGTAGAAGTAATATGGATGAAGGATGCGTTGCGCTGCACCAATAAGTTTTTCAATTTTGACTTTACGATCAACCGCACGTTGCCCTTTTGCCAGAGCTTCCATTTCGATATAGAGCCGTACCAGATATCCACCTTCACGTGGAATTATTAGGATGTTACCTTCTCTATCTGAGCGTATGACAGATTTGAAACGAATGTCAGGAAAATTTGTATCAACTAATACATCCATGACACCCCAAGATTTATTGGCAGCTTCTCCAACCAATTCCAGGCCAATTGATTTACGTACGCCACTACGTGCCCCATCGCACCCTATTACATACTTGGCTTTCAATATTTCTGTGGAGCCTTGGTGATCTAATGTAACGTTAACCGGATAATTTTGGTTGTGATCAAAATGTAAATCACAAAACTTACGATTATATTCCGGTTTTAGCCGGTTTGGGGATTGCAGCATAATATCTAAATAAAAGTCATGAATACGCGCCTGACTAAGGATGACGTGGGGCATTTCTGAGAGATCATCCGCTACATCCTGAATCCTTCCAGTTCTTGCAATAACATTTGCATTTTCAGTGCTCGGCGCCCAGAACATAGTTTCGTTTACCCAATAGGCCTCCTTAAGGACTTTCTCAGAGAAATCAAAGGCCTCAAACATCTCTATCGTACGACATGCAATACCGTCTGCCTGTCCCACCTTGAGAGGACCAGATTTCTGATCGATGATCATTGTCTTAATATCTGGGAACTGCGCTAACTGCGCTGCTAATGTTAGCCCAGTTGGACCGCATCCAACAATAAGTACGTCAACATGATCTGATTTTTCGTTGCTTAGGGTCTCAGCAATTGGATGGAGTGAAGGATCTCCGGATCTGAACCCATTCAAATGGAACTGCATTTATAGATCCCACCAAACATTTCAACATTACAGAATAGAGCAAAAAATCCTAAGTTAGGAAAATGTTTTGATCGCAAAAAGAGGATCATTAGAAATAACTCCAAGATATGGATTTTTGTCGTAAAATCTTTAAATGCCAGATATCACTTCAAAAAGTCCATTATAAAGTTCCTTATATCACGTCCGAAGACTTTTTCTAACAAAAACAAACACGTCTTTTTGTTTAAAATAAATCGCATTAACTACATTAAACGTATGAATTGATCGGGCAAAATATTAGATTTTTGGGTTTCAATTTAGATCGTAAGGATGATACGAAAAGTATTCAAATAAAAATTTTCCGATTACCAATGATTTAAGCTAATTAACTTGTCCAAATTTATATTTCAACATAGGAAATTTTGTTGATTGGACAATTAAATAGTTGCATGGTTATCTGGTACGTGAATGGAGATCCAAATGAAACCTAGTTATAGATTATCCCGGCGCTTACTTATTGGTGCAGTTACCGGAGCCAGTATTTTGGCCAGTTCGGGCATAGCGGCGGCAGAAAAAATTAAAGTTGCCGCAATATATACATTGCCAGTTGAACAGCAGTGGATCAGCCGTATCCACAAGGCCCTCAACACAGCTGCTGATCGTGGTGACATAGAATATACATACTCAGAAAATGTTGCAAACACAGACTACGAAAGAGTAATGCGAGAATACGCTGAACAAGGTCAAAAGTTGATAGTCGGCGAAGTGTTTGGCCTTGAGCGAGCTGCTCGAAAAGTCGCTAAGGATTACCAGAATACCGCGTTCCTTATGGGGTCATCATTTGGCCCAGTTGGGCCAAATTTCGCAGTATTTGATAACTGGATACATGAGCCCTCATATCTTACTGGCATGATTGCGGGTGCCATGACAGAGTCCAATAAAATTGGAATGGTCGGCGGATATGCAATTCCGGAGGTTAATCGCTTAATGCATGCTTTTATGGACGGCGCGCGTGATGTTAACCCAGATGTCAAGTTCATGGTTAACTTTATTGACAGCTGGTACGATCCACCAAAGGCAAAAGAAAGTGCGTTCGCTATGATGGATGCAGGTGCAGATATCATGTATGCTGAACGCTTCGGCGTGTCTGACGCGGCAGTTGAGCGTAATGTCAAAGCTATTGGAAACGTGATCGATACCGCCGCAGATTATCCTGGTACAATCTTAGCGTCCGCTCTTTGGCATATGGAAGCAACGATTGACAAAGCTATCTCTAATGTTAGTTCAGACAACTTTGAAGCTGCAGACTATGGTCAGTATAGCTTTATGTCTTACGGCGGGGGCTCGATGATTCTTGATGAAAGCTTGGTGCCAAGCGATGTCGTTAAGACGGTAAAGGCTAAAGAGGCCGAAATTCTTGATGGCTTGTTCCGCGTCAATGTGAATGATGCGCGCCCTCAGTCGGATGGGTGATAAATATTGGTCGGCGCATTTTGCGCCGACCATCCTTAAAAATCATGCAATCTGATCCTGTCTTGGCTCTCAATGGGCTAACCAAAAGTTTTGGAGAGATAAACGCTGTTAAAGATGTTTCTCTTGTTTTGAAAAACGGTGAAGTCCTCGCCTTGCTCGGTGAAAACGGAGCCGGTAAAACCACTTTGATGAACATGCTGTTCGGTCATTATTTACCGGACGAAGGTTCTGTGGAAATTTTTGATTTTAACGGGAAAAAACAACAACTTTCGTTGGGAAACCCACGGTCTGCAATCGCAGCTGGAATTGGAATGGTGCACCAACACTTTACGCTTGCCGAAAATCTAACTGCTTTGGACAACATAATGCTGGGCTCAGAGCCTCTTTTCAACTTTAGTCGAAAGCAAGCGTTAGCACGAGGAAATATAGAAAATATTATGTCGCAAAGTGGCTTGAAGGTGCCTCTTGACATTCCAGTTGGGCAGTTAACAGTCGGCGAACAGCAACGCATCGAGATACTTAAGGCACTTTACAGAGACGTACGGATTTTAGTGCTGGATGAACCAACAGCTGTATTAACGCCTCAAGAGGCAGATGTGCTTTTTCAGAACATTGGAGTAATGACACAAAATGGACTATCTGTGATCTTTATCTCTCATAAACTTCGCGAAGTTCTGGCTTTTTCACATCGTTTAGCAGTATTGCGCCATGGGGAAAAGGTCGGTGAAATGGCCACTTCAGATGCAAATGAGCAAAAAATTGTGAGCCTTATGGTTGGGTCACAAGCCAAATCAAAAGAGCGTAAATATGTTGCGCCAGGAAATGTTGTCCTAAGTCTGGAAGACTTATCCGTACCTGGTCGATCAAGAAGAGAAAGCCTAGATGCTATAAATTTAACAGTTCGTAAGCATGAAGTTCTCGGTATTGCAGGCATATCTGGAAATGGCCAGACAGCTCTGGCTGGTGCGATATCGGGCATGATAGAGCCAAGTTCGGGTCAGCTAATATTGGATGGAAAAACAATTATCCCTGGTGATCCTTCAATTACGATTGAAGAAGGCATTGCAAGAATTCCGGAAGATAGACATCGTGATGGCATAGTAGGTCAGATGAGTGTTGCTGAAAATTTGGTGATTGAAAATATTTCGAGTAGTACTTTCCAGCGCCATGGTATTTTGAATTGGGATGCGATACTTGAACGCTCTAAAGAAATTTGTGTCCAATATGATGTGAGAGGGCCCGGTATAAACACCGAAGCCCGTTTATTGTCTGGTGGTAATATCCAAAAACTTATTTTGGCCAGAGTATTTGAAAGCCGCCCAAAGTTAATCCTAGCGAACCAGCCGACCCGGGGGTTGGATATCGGGGCTGCTAATGCAGTTGCAGAACGCCTTCTAGTATCTCGAAAAAAAGGAGTTGCAATAGTTCTGATTTCGGAAGATTTGGATGAAATAATTAATTTGTCTGACCGTATTATGGTTATGCGCGATGGTAATCTCAGCCATGCTGAAACCTTCGACCGCGATACCCTCGGCCTTCTTATGGCTGGTGAAGCTACATGATTCGAATTGAGCCAAGAAACAGTCCATCCAAGATTTTTGTATTAGGCATGCCAGTTTTTTCCGCTATCTTGGCACTTTTATTAGCAGCAATTCCACTGAAGTTTGCCGGAGCGCCGTTGGCAGAGTCTTATTTCCAATTATTTAATGGGATTTTTGGTTCAACATTTGCTTTTTCCGAAATGCTGACCAGAGCAACTCCCCTAATTTTTACTGGACTTGCCGTCACGCTCGCATTTCGGGCACGTTTATGGAATATTGGAGCTGAGGGGCAGTTGTATTTGGGCGCTTTAGCCGTGGTTGCTGTTGGCACGGGGGTGATTGATGCGCCAGCTTTTATACTTATTCCGGTAATTATTCTGGCAGGTTGCTGCGCTGGCGCTGCTGGTATGGCGCTTCCTGCAGCTTTGAAAACCCGGTTTGGTGCAGATGAAGTAGTAACAACCCTTTTACTCAACTTTATAATTATAATATTTGTTCAATATATGCTGGAAGGTGCGCTCAAAGACCCGATGGG